>JANLUE010000050.1:0-6691 GCA_031363325.1 Gemmataceae bacterium | reverse complement strand
AGCGAGTTGGTTCTTGGCCGGGTCGCTGAGAATGGCCAGACACGGGCTGACGCAATGGGTTGCATACCACATCGGCGGCAAGCCAGGCCAATAGTCGGGCCAACCGTCCATGTCCTGTTGATGGCTGCCGCGCAGGAACTGAATCTGGCCGAGCACCCCCCGGTCGTACAGTTCCTTCACGAACAGATACTCCCGGCTGTACACGACGGTCTCCATCATCGTGTAGACCTTGCCCGACGCCTTCTGTGCCTTGCACAGTTGGTGCAGTTCGTCGAGGGTCGTGCCCATCGGGACCGTGCAGGCCACGTGCTTGCCGGCCTTGAGCGCGGCCAGGCTTTGCGGTGCGTGGTCGGGGATCGGGCTATTGATGTGGACCGCGTCGATGTCCGGGTCTTTCAGCAGCGCCGCGTAGTCCGTGAATCGCTTGTGGATGCCGAACTTGTCGCCGCAGGCATCGAGTTCGGCCTGGTTGCGGCGACAGATGGCGACGATCTCGGCCTGGGGGTGGGCCTGATAGATCGGAATGAACTCGGCCCCGAACCCGAGGCCGACAATCGCTACGCGAACATTCTTGGCCATGATGGAGAGACGCTCGTTGGGTGAATCGCGGGATGACGTGAGCCTACGCGAACCGGGCCGGGCGGCCATATCTCAAACGGCCGGGGCGAGGTCGAGGAAGTTCTTGAGCAAGCGGGGGCCCTCGACCGTCAGGAAGCTTTCCGGATGGAACTGAACGCCGTGCAATGGCCAAGTCTTGTGCCGAACGCCCATGATCTCGCCTTCTTCGGTCCAGGCGGTCACTTCGAAGTCCGGGTTCGCGAACGATTCCTTGCGGATCACAAGGCTATGGTATCTCGTCGCCTCGAAAGGGTTCGACAGGCCGGCGAACACCCCTTTGCCATCGTGGTGGATGGGCGAAACCTTGCCGTGCATGATCCGCCAGTTGCGAATCACCTCGCCGCCGAACGAATGGCCAATGCACTGATGCCCCAGGCACACGCCGAACGTCGGCACCGTGGGGGCGAATTGCTTGAGCACCTCATTCGAGATGCCGGCCTCTTTCGGCGTGCAGGGGCCTGGCGAAATGATGATGTGCGTCGGCCGCCAGACGGCGATCTCGGCGAGGGTGACCTGATCGTTGCGGACCACGTGCATTGGCAGGGTCGGATCGATCTCGCCGAACCGCTGGACGAGGTTGTACGTGAACGAATCGTAGTTGTCGATCAGCAGGATCATGCGGGAATTGTATCGGCCCGACCGGGGGTCGGGCTTCCTTCGGTACTCAAGTTGCTGTAGACTCTTCCCCACGAATCGATCCAAGCGAACGGAGCCCCGAGGATGCTGTCCTCCGCCGACTTCTGGCAATACTTCGGCGTGCTGAGCGCACTGGTCGCGGCCGCGTTTGGATTGCCCATTCCCGAGGAAATTCCGATCGCGACGGGCGGCGTGCTGGTCAGTCAGGCGTGGGGCACGGACTCGGGGTTGGTTTGGTGGGTGATGATCCCGCTGTGCATTTTCGGCGTCGTGGCGAGTGATGTGATTCTGTATGGCATTGGGAGAAGGTGGGGCTCTCGGTTGCTCAAGTCGAGTTGGGTGCAACGCCGGGTGTTGCCACCGGACCGATTCCAGAAAATCGAAAAGAACTTCGAACAATACGGCATCCGCATCTTGTTGATCGCCCGGCTCATACCCGGAATTCGCACGCCCGTGTTCATCTCGGCTGGCATCGTGCGTCTGCCGTTCCGCCGATTCCTGCTCGCCGACGCGATCTACGCCATCCCCGGCGTGACGATCATCTTCACGCTGGCCTACTGGCTGACCGATAGCTTCATGTTCTTGATCAAAAAGCTCGACACCTACCGAGAACTGTTGTTGGTGGCCGTGATTTCGTTCATTGCGGGATTCATCGTGGCCAATTTCATCCGACGCCCAGTCTCGACGGGTTCGCCCGAGGACCTGCCGGTGCTCGGCAATCCGGTGGTCAAGGTCGGCCACCCCCAGGGGGTCCAAATCCCACCCGATGTGCCGAAACCACCGGAAGTCGGTGGGCCGTCGAGCGTCGTGCCGGTCACGTGAAGTTCGTCCGGAGCGACCGCATGTCCACGCGGGCGATTGGCTGGTACGCGGCGATCACTCTCCTGTCGCTCGGCTACTTCACTTACAACTTTCGGCTGTCGCGCGCCGACCTGACGGCCCCGCTCTGCCCGGCGGCGAACGATTCGGCCGCACTGCTCTCGCTCGTCAAATCGATTCAAGAATCCGGCTGGCCGTGGGTCGTCGAACGCGTCGGAGCACCCGGCGTCGCCGAACGGTTCGACTATCCGTTGCCGGAACATGCCCACTATCTGTTCCTGCGCTCGATACTGCAGTTCACGGACAACCCGTTCCTGGCCTTCAACCTGTGGGCGATCCTGAGTTACCCGCTGGTCGCCGTCTGTTCGCTCGCGGTGCTGCGGGCGATCGGCCTGTCGAGCCCCATCGCGTTCGCATTGGCGATGGTTTATGCGTTCTTGCCGTACCACGCGGGCCGGGTGTTCTCGCACACCATGCTCGCCCACTATCACACCGTGCCGCTCATTCTCCTGCCGGCCATCTGGATCACCCAGGGTCGCCTGCCATTCTTCAAACCGCTCGACGAATTCGGTCGACGACGGTTGAACCCGTTCAACGCAACGACCGCCTGGACGATCGTACTCGGGGCGATCGTCGCGACGACATCGCCGTACTATGCGTTTTTCGGTTGTTTTTTTCTCGCGGTGGCCGGGCTGTATCGAAGCTTGAGCGACTGGTCCTGGCGGCCGATCCTCGCGGGGCTCGGTACGGCGGCGTTCGTGTCGGCGATCGGGTTCGCCTGTGCCTGGCCCTTTCTGCGCCATCAATGGGAGCATGGCCCGAACCCGGCCGTCGCCCAGCGGAACCCGAACGAAGCCGAGGTGTACTCGCTCAAAGTGACACAACTCGTCCTGCCGTTCGGCGGCCATCGCATCGGGGCAATCGGCCACTTCACGCAGCTCTACAACGCCGAGGCCCCGCTCTCCAATGAGAATCGCGATAGCGTCCTGGGCTTCATCGGTGCCACGGGGTTTCTGATCTTGCTCGGCCGATTGTTGATGGCTCGCGCCGGGCCGACCCTGCTCGGCGGGTTGGCGATCCTAAACGTCGCGGCCATCCTGCTCGGGGCGACCGGGGGGTTCGGGGCGATCTTCAACTTCGCCGTGTTTCCGCAGATTCGTTGTTACAACCGCGTCTGCGTGTTCATCGCGTTTTGGAGTTTGTTGACGGTCGGCTTGCTCGTCGAGCGCTGGGCCGGCGGGTCGCCGAAGCGCATCTGGCTCGCGGCGCTTGGCTTGCTTGCCTTCGGTCTGTTCGATCTCACCTCGCAGCGCCAGGCACCGAACCACGCGCAGCTTCAGGCGAACCATGTGGCGTGGGCCGGGTTCGTGAATCGTGTCGAAGATTCGCTGCCGCCGGGGTCGATGGTCTTTCAACTTCCGGCGGCGTCGTACCCGGAGGCGGGCGTCGTTCACAAGATGCCGGACTACGCGCATCTCGCGTGTCACGGCTACTCGCGCACGCTGCGCTGGAGTTTCGGCACGAACCGCAATCGCCGCTGGGCGGAATGGCATGAGTATGTGGCGAGTCGGCCGACGCCTGAAATGCTCGAACTCCTGGCGCTCGCGGACTTCGCGGCCGTCTACGTCGATCGGCGCGGCTTCGCGGACAATGGCGTGGCGCTCGTCTCCGAACTGCGCGAACGACTCGGCACGGAATTTGTTTCATCCGACGCCGGCGAGCAACTTGTCTTCAAGCTCGAGCGCGTGCGGGCCGAATTGAACACGGACGAGCTGGCTCGTCGTCGAACCGACTTGCTGAATCGGCCATTCGTAATGTGTCAGGCCGGGTTCCTGCCTTGGGCGACGACGAACCCGCCCGAGCCCCGTCGCGTCGGCCACGTCGCGACGATGCGGCTCGTGAACCCGGGCACGCGGAGCCGCTCGGTGACGCTCACGATGAATTGGCAACGCCACATGAGTGCCGAACTCGCGGTCACCGTGAATGGACTTGGCGTCGATCGATCATTGGTGCCGCCAACGATGCGCGGGCGTTTCGAAGTGGAACTCGAACTGCCCCCGGGTGAACACATTCTGTCGTTCACCACGGGGGCCAAGCCGCCTGGCCCCGGGCGATTCCACACGGCCTGGACCGCGACCGATATCAAACTCGCGGTTCGAGACTGACTACTGTCGCTTGCCGATCGCGCCCCATTGCGTCAAGTCGATGTCCCAGGCGACGAGGCGAACCGAACCATCGCCGAAGAGCGACATCACGCCGGCCGTGTGGGCCGAGCCGATGCCATAGCCATTTTCGTCTTCACCATCCCGGCGCGGGGGATAATTGGTGATCGCCTGGCGCATCACATCGTAATCGAACCCGTCCAACCAGCCGCGATCGTCCCAGGCGACGCCCAATTCCCGGTATTGCGAGGGGCGCAGGCGCTTCTCGGAGACGATCATCACATTCGATGTGCCACGATACAGGTCGGAGATGTCGACGCGACCCGGGGCGGCGCCGGCTCGGACGACCGCGCCACTGTAGTAAGCACCGGGTTTGGGTGGCGCAAAGTGATTGGCCCCTTGCCAAAAATCCTCGTCGGAAACGACGCCGGCGTAATCGTTGCGAACGAACCCGGTGGCACTGAGAGTGGGCGAACGCCGCGACGGGCAAACGTACATTGTGCTGTTTTTGTCCAACCAAGGGTGAAGCTGGACCATCCAGCCATCCCCGGACGACGACCATCGGCCGGCGTGTGGCCAACGACCCTTTTGGTCGATGTGGCCGTGAAACGCGAGCCCGATCTGATGCAGATTGTTCAAACACTTGACGCGGTTGGCGGCCTCCCGGACTTTTTGAACCCCCGGGATGAGCAGCCCGACCAGGATTGCAATGATTGCAATCACCACCAACAATTCAATGAGCGTGAACGCGCGGCGCATGACCGCTCCTTTGCCGAGAGATGGCACGAGTCCGACAGAAATGGTCTCGACAGGCGAAGCAAAGCTAGGACGTGGAATCCAGCACGGATGCGAAGCGCGTTGTGAGTCTCACTGAAATCGTTCGCCCTCTGACGAAGAGTCGGGGGGAGCATGACGAAGACTGAATAGAAACTCAAGATCAATTCCGATTGAAAATTGCGAAGGGCCGGAAAGTCGGTGTAAAACGCCCTATTTCAGCGACCGGTCCAAATTGCCAAAATCGCGAATGGCCTGAAATGACCCCAGCTGCCGTCGGCCACTTCGTTCAACGATTGCCGACGGCACGCGTCAGACGATCGACGACCGCCAGCCATTCCGCCGAATCGGGCGGCCGCTCGATGACGATGCGACTCAGTCGCTGTGAGTCGAGTTCGTGGAGCGCCGCGTAAAGCCGACTGGCATATTCGGCGGCGTCGGCCGGCAGCACGATTGCCCCAGGCGTTCCAGATTCGCCGATCGCCAACAGTCCGACGTCCTCTCCCGCGCGTCGGAGTTCCCGCACGCGCTCATCGCATTCGGCCCGCGAAACGAGCTCGACCGGCGTTCGCGGCGCGTAGTGGCGATCCATTTGGCCGGGCGAGCGCGCCGGGCCAATCACATTGGTGGAACGCGCCCGAACCGTCCCGATAACGCGTTCCAATTCGGCGATCGAAATGGGCCCGGGACGAAGGAGAATCGGAACTTCGCCCGCCAGATCGACGACCGTTGATTCGATGCCGGCCGAGGTCGGCCCGCCGTCGAGGATCAATTCGATGCGCCCCCCCAGGCTCGCCAACACGTGCTCGGCCCGCGTGGGCGACAGTTCCGTCGATCGGTTGGCCGATGGGGCCGCCAGCGGAACGCCAGCCAGGCGAATCAAGCTCGCGGCAATTGCGTGGGCTGGCCAACGGACAGCCACGGTCGGGCCATCCGCCGTCACTTCGGTGCTCACGGCGTCCGACTTCGGCAATACAAGTGTGAGTGGTCCCGGCCAGAAGGCCTGGGCCAGGCGCGCGGCGGCGGTCGGCCAATCGGCGACGACTCGGGTCAACATCTTCCAGTCGGCGACATGGACGATCAACGGGTTCGTTGGCGGCCGACCCTTGGCCGCGAAAATTCGCCGAACAGCGACGGAGTCGAGAGCATTGGCTCCGAGGCCGTAAACCGTTTCGGTCGGAAACGCGACGAGCTGACCCGCACGCAGAAGCCGAACCGCTTCCGAAAGTAAGGAATCGGACGGAATTGCCGAATCCAACGATTGGACACGGGTCTCGAATCGATCGGCGGCGGCCACGGGACTTAATCCTGGGGCGACTTTTCGTTCTAGGCTTGATGTACTAAACTCACCGGTTGTGCGCTCGTCGCCAAGCGGGATCGCGCGAGATCGTTCGCGCGGACCGACTCGGGTGGTCTTGCGCGAGTTTCCCACGGTTTTCATGCTTGTCGAGGCGGTTTGTGGTACAACTAACTCCCCAGAGTACGACCGACCGCCGACACTCGCCGGGGCGAACGCACCGGGGCCCAACCGCCATGTCCACCGATACTCGACTCCCCGCCGTGACGGCCGAGTCCCGCCGCATCGCCGCCGAGCGATTCGAACGGGCCAACCAGGTCATTGCCTCGGGAAACTACGACTACGCCATTCAACTCCTGCTCACCTGTTGCCGATTGGATCCGGC
>JANLUE010000012.1:0-3204 GCA_031363325.1 Gemmataceae bacterium | reverse complement strand
TGTTCAGGCCGGTTCCGGCAAACTTTTTGTCACTCGAGGTTCACCCGAGGGGCTAACGCCCCCCGGCTCGCCTGGTCAACGAGTTCGGGCAAGCGAATGGCATTATCAACCTGAAGCTCGTTAGAACCGAGAGACTTAGCCTGGTCATTGCCGAACCCGATCCTCGCCGTTCGGAACGGCGTCCGTATACTTTCCCATTCAAGCCGGTCGCTCGTGGGCCGCACAACCGCTTGCCGGAGGCCGGTCGTGTTTGAAGTCAGTGGTTGGTCACACGTGTTGAACGTGATCATCGTTCTGCTCGGGTTCCTGATGATCCTGACGATCCTCATCCAGCGCGGCAAGGGCGGCGGACTGGTCGGGGCATTCGGTGGGGCCGGCGGGTCGAGCCCGTTCGGGTCCAAGGCCGGCGATACTTTCACTCGTATCACGATTACCATGGCCGCCATCTGGGTCTTCCTGATCATGATCCAGGTCAAAGTGGCCAAGGGCGATTTGGCCAAGAACAATGAGCGGGCGGGCGGCAACAATACGGAACGATTCAACTGACGCCGGAGGCTGGCCACTTGCTACTCAGCATGACCGGCTTCGGCGAGGCCCGGCACCAGGGGGAGATTGGCACCCTGGCCGTCGAAGTCCGGACCGTCAACAACCGCTATCTCAAAGTCTCGGTTCGCGGATCCGAACCCTACCCCATGCTCGAGCCTGAGCTTGAAAAGCTCGTCCGCAAGTACGTTCGACGTGGCACGGTGACGGTTCACGTTCGGGTCGATCGACAATATCGGCCGGCTGATTTCGCCATCAACGAAGTCGCCCTGCGCAGCTACCTCGAACAAGTGCGAGCCGTCTGCGAACAGGTCGGCTGGCAAGCCCAGGCCCCGACGTTGTTGAGTCAGGTACTCAGCCTGCCCGGCATCGCCCCCGAACCCGGCAGCATCAGTGGGCGTCCAGCCGATGCTGAGTTCGCGGCCGTCGAAAAGACGCTCGAAGCCGCTCTGGTCAAGCTTCAGGCCATGCGCCAGCAGGAAGGCAAGGCGATGGCCGACGAATTGCTCGTCCATCGTCGGTCCATCCAAGATCATGTGACGCGCGTCAGGGATCTGGTCCCTGGGGTGGTGGCCGGCTACCGGACGCGGCTTCGCGAACGAGTGGCCCAGGCGCTCGCCGACAACAACGTGTCGCTCCGGCCCGAAGACCTGATTCGCGAGGTGGCGGTGTTCGCCGAGCGGACGGACGTGGCCGAGGAAGTGATGCGGCTCGGCAGCCACCTGGAACAATTCGAGTCGATCGTGCGAACGGAAGACGATGGGCCGGGGCGAAAGTTGGAGTTCGTGGTTCAGGAAATGGGCCGCGAGGCGAACACGATTGGGTCGAAGGCCGGGGACGTGAGCATTTCCCGCCACGTGGTCGAGATCAAGGCGGCCCTGGAAAAGGTTCGCGAACTGGTCCAAAACGTCGAATGATCGGCCGGCGCCCGAACCAACCCCCGGTCGGCAACGAAATGACTGTAGGCCCCATGATCGTCGTGTCCGGCCCGAGCGGGAGCGGCAAGTCCACGCTCATCGCCCGGGCCCTGGTGGAGTTCGGGCCGCGGCTCCGACACTCGATCTCGGCCACGACTCGCCCGCGACGCCCGCACGAGGTCGACGAAGTCCACTACCATTTCTGGACGAGGGAACGCTTCGAGGCGGGGATCGCGGCCGGTGAGTTTCTGGAGTACGCCACCGTTTTCGGGACGCACTTCTACGGCACGCCGCGATCGGAGATCGCTCCGTACCGGGCTCGGGGAATCGGGGTCATTCTGGACATCGACGTTCAGGGGGCGGACCAACTTCGGTCGGCCTGCCCGGACGCCTATACGATTTTCTTGGAGACCCCCGAGGGAGAGTTCGAGCGCCGCCTGCGGGAACGCGGCACGGACTCCGACGAGGCGATTCGTCGACGCTTGGTCGAAGCGCGGGAAGAACTGGCCCGGGCCGACGAGTTCGACCTGCGCTTGCTGAACGACAACGTGGACCGGGCGGCGGCCGAATTGTGCGCGGTCGTCCGCGGCCTGTTCGGCGAACCGCCCCACAAGAGGTGAGCCGTGTTTGAAGACCTGAAGGAAGAAGAGATCGTCAACAAAGTGGGCGGGCGGTTCAAGCTGTCCACCCTCATTCAAAAGCGAATGGTCGCCTTGAACACGGGGGCCAAGCCGCTCGTGGACGGGCGCTCGACCGATCGGATGCAGATCGTCCTCGAAGAAATCCGAGCGGACAAGATTTACCTGGATACGTCCGGGGACCTGCGCGAACGGGAGCAGCAACTCCCGGTCGCCGAAGGTGCCGCCGACGAATGACCCCTGGCCGAGACGCCGGAGAACGACCCGTGGCCGACCTGAAATCGATCCCGTCCGTGGAACAACCGCCGAGCGAGCCGGACTACCAGCCGGTGTCCGGCTACGCGGTCGGGGCCGCGGTCGCGGCGGGGATCTTCGCGATCATCTTGCTCACGGTGGCGGTCACGGCCGTCATGAGCAAGCGGTCGGCCATGTGGATCGAGCTCGAGTTTATCCCGATCGTCGGGTTCATCCTGGCGATCATCGCCCGCTCGCACATCCGCAAATCGGAGGGGACGCGCACCGGGCTCCGACTGGCCAGCGCTTCCTGGTGGATCTGCGTCCTGGGCGGGGCCGGCTTCGCCGCCTATCTGCTGGCCAACGATTTCGTCCTCGCCAGCGAGTCGCGCAAGTTCGCCGAGAAGTTCTTCGCCGAGATGCAGGCCGGGAGGGTCGAACATGCCTTCCTGAGTTGCGTGCCGCCGGAGGAACGCGATCGCGCCAACCCGGACGCGCCCGACATCTTCGAGATCACCCACGCCCGGGGCGGGTTCCTCGAGTTCTCGAAACAACCCCTCGTTCGCCTGCTCGTTCGGGAGGGGGCCGATTGCAAGTTCGAGCATCGCGGCTCGAAAGACGTGAACCAGTCCGGGGCCGGCTTCAGCGCGGCCCACGTCTTCCGCCTCACGAACCCGGAAGGCGTCTTCAACGTCACCGTCCGAATGATGGCCAACGAATCGAAGCGGTCGTCCAAGCCACAATGGTTCATTCCGGCCGGCCAAAACATGGGCTTCAAAATGGACGCCATTCAGGTGTCCGACTACGGCCGACTTCTGATCGAACTCGAACAGGAAGGCGACATGTTCGCCCGAACCTGGATGGCCCACCTG
>JANLUE010001496.1:0-1924 GCA_031363325.1 Gemmataceae bacterium | reverse complement strand
CTTCGACTGCCAGTCGTTGTCCATGAACTCGACGGCCAGCCAATCGAGCAGAGCCGGGTGCGTCGGCGATTTGCCGCTTCGGCCGAAGTTGTTGGTCGTCTCGACGAGCGGCCGACCGAAGTGCCAGCCCCAGATGTGATTGACGGCCACACGCGCCGTGAGCGGATTGTCCCGATTTGTGATCCACTTGCCGAGCGCCGTCCGTCGACCGGTGCTGGCCTTTGGGTAGACCGGCGACAGCGGCGTATAGGTCGGCGAATCGGACTCGAGGTCGGCGCAGGCGGCATCGGCCTTGGCCCGCGCGTCCGTCAGTTGTTTCTGAAGGGCCGCATCGCCCGGCTTCGCGGCCAGTTTCTTCTGGACCAAGTCCAACTGGGCGATCTCGAATGCGAGTCGGCGTTCGGCCCGCCCGGCCCGTTTCGCCGCGGCGATCGGGTCGCCCGATGTTCGGCCATGGGCCACATCGTCGGCCGCGATTCGCGCATCGAGCGCATCCCGGTCGGCCCACGCGATGGCGACTTGTGCTTCGGCCAGTCGCTTCGCGTTCGCGTCCTTCGCGGAACGAAGCGTTCCTTCGGTGGTTGCGATGGCCAGGTCGCGGGCTCGGATCTCGTCGGCCCGGACGAACGGCTTCAGGCCCGGGTAGTACGATTCGCCCGACAGTTTGACGCGTTCAACGGCGAAGGTTCCGCCGAGCGCGGCCGGCACGCCGGGCGGGATCGGCGGCTTGCCCTTCGTGATGTTTCGCTCGTCGCCGCCCGTGTAAAGGTGCGTGGCCGCGTCGAGCTTCTCGTCCATCACGCGGACCAGCCCGGACGCGATCGGCTTGTAGGAAGCCCCGTAACTGTATTTCGGATACGGGCCGGGGTCCGCCTCGCCGGGCACGCGCTCGTGGCGAATCTCGAGTGGCTCGAACACGGCCCGGAGTTTGAAGTATTCGTCGTGCGTGATCGGGTCGTATTTGTGGTCGTGGCAGTGGCAGCAATTCATCGTCAGGCCGAGGAACGCCTTCCCCGTGTGCTCGACGTTGTCGCGCATCCAGTTGTTGTAATTCCAGCGGAAGAAGTTGCGGACCAGGAACCCGGTGGCGACGGCCTCCGCGTCGTTGCCGGGCTTGAGTTCGTCGGCCGCGAGCATCATTCGAACCATCTCGTCGTAGCCGCGATCCGCGTTGATCCCCCGGACGATCCAGTCGCGCCAGCGCCAGATTTGGCCGTAACTGTTCAGCACGTCCGGGACGGCCCGTCGGCCATACCAATCGGAGTAACGCCACACGTCCATCCAGTGCCGGGCCCAGCGCTCGCCGTAGCGCGGCGACGCGAGCAAGTGATCGACGATCTTCTCATAAGCATCCGTTGATGCGTCCGCCAGGAAGGCGTGCAGTTCGGCGCGGGTCGGCGGCAGGCCGATCAAGTCGAGATAGACGCGGCGAAGCAACGTCGCTCGGTCGGCCAAAGACGTTGGCGCCAGGCCGTGCCTTGCTTGTTCGGCCGCGAGGAATCGATCGATCGGGTTGGCCGCCCAGGCCGAATCGGCGACTTCGGGCAACGGCGGGCGGACGGGTTTGACGAACGCCCAGTGGGCGCGCGGGTCGGTCTCGGGCTTCTCGTCGGCCGGCCCCGGAGCGCCCGCTATGATCCAGGCCCGGAACGTCGCGATCTGTTCGGCCGAGAGCGGCTTGCCCTGCGGGGGCATCCGCGTCGACTCGTCCGGGTCGGCGATCCGTTCGACGACCAACGACATCGCGTTGCCGACCTTGAGAGCCGGCCCCGACTTCCCGCCCTTCGTCATCGAGGCGACCGTGTCGAGCCGCAGCTTCGCTTGCTGTTTCAGTGCACCATGACAGGCGAAACAGCGTTCCTTCAGGATGGGCCGAATGTCGCGCGCGTAATCGACTTCGGCCCAGCCGGGGCCGGCGAGCAGA
>JANLUE010001286.1:0-8585 GCA_031363325.1 Gemmataceae bacterium | reverse complement strand
CCGACGGAATGGGGGGCATGGACGGCGGCGAAATCGCCGCGAGCATGGCCCTGCAATCGCTACGCGAATCGATGTTCTCGGCCCCGCCGTTCGCCAGCGCCACGCCGCCGAAACTTCCGAACTCGGCGTCGCTCCTCGACGGCACGACCGAGATGCCCGCCTTGCCGCCGACGCAGTATTTGCCCGAAGGTCCGCTGACCCGCACCGTCGATCGCGACTCGCCGTCCCGGTCGAGCGAAGCGTATGCCGAGCGGATCGTCGAAGCGCTCCGCGGCGCGAACCAAAAAATCTTCGATGCCGCTCGGGCCGGCCTCGGCGCGCGCGGAATGGGCTGCACGGCCGAAGTCGTTCTGATCGACGGCGCGAAAGTCGTGATCGGCCACGTTGGCGATAGCCGCGTGTATCACCTACACAACGGCAAACTCGCGGCCGTCACCAAGGACCAGACGCTCGTGAGCCGGCTCGTCGAGTTGGGCCAGCTCACGGCGGCCGAAGCGGAAACGCACCCCCGGCGGGCCGAATTACAACAGGCGATCGGCGGCCGACCCGAAGTGTACCCGGACACGTACACGGTCCGCGTCGAGCCTGGCGATTGGCTCCTGGCCTGTTCGGACGGCCTATCGAATCAAGTTTCGCTGCCCATGATGGAAGCGGTGCTACGCGACGCCCGCAGCGCCGAGAAAGCCGCCCGCCGGCTCGTCAACCTGGCCCTTTTCGACGGTGCCACCGATAATGTCACCGTCGCGACCGTCCGAGTGTCGTGACGAGTCTCTGGCCGGGAGACAGCCATGTCCTGGGACGACGAGTTCGAGGCCGATCGACCGAGTGGCGGCCGACCCAAGCCTGAACGACGCGAACAGATCGAGGCCGAACCGAAGAAGGCTCGACCAATTCTGTTGTTCGTGATCTTTGGGGCCGTCATTCTTTTGGCCGGCGTGGCCGTCAGTTCGATCCTGATCTTCCGGGCCGACAGTCAACCCACCCAGTACGCCGGCCCGGTCCGCGGGCCGAACTTCCAACCAGTACAGCCGGCGTTCGACGCGTTTGACGCGAATGCCGCTCAAATGGCCGCCATCGACTTGCGATCGCTCGGCGAGGCGATTCGCTCCTTTGAAGCGTCGCACGGACGACTGCCTAGCGACACTTTCGACCCCGCTGGCAAGCCACTCTTGAGTTGGCGCGTCCACTTACTGCCTTTTGTCGGCGAAGCGGATTTATACCGCGAATTCAAGTTGAATGAATCGTGGAGTTCGCCGGCGAATCGACGTCTCCGGGAGCGCATGCCCCAGTTCTTCGCGCCCATTGAGCCAGTGGACGATCGCTTCGCGCCGGGAGCGCCACCGGCCAATCCAGCGACGGAAAGGACGTACTATCGGGCCTTCAGCCATCCCGGCGCGGCGTTCGAGAAACCGCGTGACGGCAAGCCAATTCGAATTTCGCTGGCCGAGGATTTTCCGGACGGTTCAGAAAACACGATCCTCGTGGTTGAATCTGGCGAACTGATCGAGTGGACAAGGCCGGACGGCCTCGAATGGCCCGCGGGGAAACCACGCCCGGCGCTCGGCGGCCGAAATCTCAAGGCACCCTTCTTTGTCGTCGTAATGGCCGATGGACAGGCTCGCCGCATTCGCCGCGAAATCCCCGACGACGACCTCCGCGCCCTCATCGGCCGGAACGACCGAAGAACGGTACCACCCAAGTGGCTCGCCGACGCCGGGCCCGGCGGCTTCGCCCTCCCGCCGATCGACTGAGCTGGAATCGACCCGGCGGTTATTCAAGTTCCCCAATCCGAACGACCGATACGGAACGCCCAGTGACCGGGAGGGGAGATGGTCCGTCTTCGCGTCCCGACGCTCGCACTCCCGTTGGTGGCCGCAACGGTTCACGGCCAGTTCGCCAAGTTCGGCCATCCGATCACTCGCGCACAACACGGCCCGTTGCCGATCAATCTGGCCACCGCCCTGAAGCTCGCACACGCCCGGAACCTCGACGTGCAACTCGCACCGCTCGGCCGGGCGGTCGTCGGCGGCCTGTTCGCCTCGACGTTCGCGACGCTCGTCCTGCTGCCGGGCGTGTTCGCCCTGGTCATGGGCCGAGCGGGCCGGGCCAACGACTCGCTCGACCCTTATGACCCGGGGAGTGCCGAGTACGTGGCGAACGGTTGACGAGCGAGTCGACTTGTCAGACGAGCCAATTCTCAACGCGGAGCTTTGGCACCTGTCCGAAATGGCGGAGATTCGCCGATAGCAACAGCGCGTTGCTTGCGAGTGCGATCGACGCGATCTTGAGGTCCATTGTGCCCAAACGAAGTCGCTGACTTCGGAGTTCCTCGAATTGACGTGCGGCCGATTCATCAAATTGGACAACTTCGAACTCTTGATAGAACTCGAAAAGTTGGCCGAGTTCGCGGTACGCAATCACTTGCCGAGCGGCCGCCTTCTCTTTGGCGACTGCGGCCAACCAACCGCGCATGCGTTCTTCGATTGTGACAATCGCCACACCAAGTCTGTCGTTCGAAGCTGCCTGAGTCAGCCGATTCACGAGACGCTTACACGTTTCACTCTCTGGAAACTTGAGAAAGGTCGCGTGATCCGTGTCGATGAGGATCATGGGGCTTGCTCGTCGGTTTGGGCCGCCGCACGCTCGGCCTCGCGAGCGCGAAGGCACTCGTCATCCACTTCGCGCATGAACGAGCTATCGCCGAACATTCCAATCGTCCGTCGCCAATCTTTCGGTCGGGGCGACTTCGCAGGGCCTATTCCGATGGCCCGCTCGATGGCTTCGACTCGTTCGACTAGGCTCTCGAAACTGATCGATGGGTTCATTGTCTGCGGTCCTCCATTTCATTCAGTTATATCAGACCGACTCAGTCGTTGATGGGTTCGATCCTGACCCTGGGCGTGGCGGCGGCCCAATCACGTTCAACGGCGACCTTGGCCCGGCATGTTCGTCACCGCGAAGATCACGGCCGAGATGCCCGAAGCCTGGGTGCTTCCCGCGACGGCCGTCGTGAAGCAAGCGGACCAGACCGTCGTGTTCCTGCACGTCGATGGCAAGGCGGCCCGCCTGACGGTTCAACCGGGCCGAACCGATGGCACTTGGACCGAAGTTTTTCGCAAACAGAAGGCGGGCGGTTGGGAAGAATGGTCCGGTGTCGAAAGCGTTCTGAATGGGGGCGACCGGAGCGTTGGCGGATGGGATGGCGGTCGAAGTGCAATCGCGGCAATAGAGACTTCGGCGATGACCGAATCCCCACACTCTGCACGACCGACTTCGACCCGGCTGAGTGGGCTCGGTTCGTTCATTCGCCGACTGCGTGAATCGTCGGATGAGTTGATGCTTCGCCGTGTTGGAAAGGCCCTTCAATTCGGCACCTTCATGTCGACGCGCTCGAAGTACGGACGTTGTCGATCGGCGCGCTCGAACAGGTCGTCCATCAGGACCTGTGAACTCGGGACCACGTTCGCCTGCCACACTTTGCCGGCCCCGTTCACCTGGACCTTCACTGGCTTCGTGTAGTCCAACATTCCCTTCCCGAACCAGACCGTCACGTTGGACATGCCGGCGACCCGGACGGCCACGGCGTTACCGGGTTTGATCTCGGCCGAGAATCGCGCGGGCGAGGTCGGGGGCGTCCCACCGAGGATCGGGTTCCACTGGCGGGCCGGGCTGATGTTCTCGCTCGACAGCCAGTGAAATCGATTCGGCCCGGAGCGGACGCTCGTGAACCCCGGCCCGTCCGTGCGTGTGCCAAATTGTGGCGGACCGAGCGTCTTGCCCGGCTCCGCCCGGCGTTTGCGGCCCATCCAGTCGAACACGGTGGTCCATTCCTGTGCGAACCACTCGATGTCGCGGCCCTTGTAGGACGTGACGAGGGTCGGGAAGCCGCGCGGCATCCAGCGTTCGTTCAACGCCCGTACGCCGGGCACCGAGGGGGCGGCTCGATCGCCCATGATCAAGTAGACGGGCAGATCGATGAAGTTCACCCAAGCGTGGCACGTGATGTACACGCGCGAGACGATCGGTGGATTCACCGGCACAATGGCCGCGAACGTGTCCGGGTGGCACGCTCCGAGGTCGAGCGCGAACGCCCCGCCTTCGCCGTTGCCAATCAGGTTCACGCGGTCCGAATCGACTTGATAGGCCCTTCGCAGGTGACGCAACAAAACCTGAATCTTCTCGCGCTCGGCGGGCGTGTATTCGTACTTACTCGACATCGGCTCGAGCCACTGCGGGACGGCCACGATGTACCCGTTTCGCGACGGCAGGTCGCCGAGCCGAGCGAGGAGGTCAATCGTTCGTTCGCCCTTGTCCCGCAGCAGAATGATTAGGGGGTACGATCGGCCCGGCTGATATTCCTCCGGCAATTGCAGTGTGAAGTTCAACCCCTGAGGGATGGCCGGGATCGGAGGAAGCGACCTCTCAAATGTGCCGCCGATCGGGAGTGGGTTGGGCGCATCGGGCGGCGGCAGGAGCGAGACGAGTTTCTCGAGTTCGTCGTACTTGAGCGCGTGCGGCAGCGCCAGGTAGCCGGCCAGGAACTTCACGCGGTCCGGAGCGCCGGTGATTTGCAAATACTCCTGGGCCATCAAGCGAGCCTTCCAGCATTTGTAGGCGATGTCGAGCTTCGGCTCGGCGGACACCTTGCCGAGATGCCAGCCAGTGACGGCCGACGACAGGAGTTCGGTCGGCGACTGGGCCGGGTTCTTGCCGCTCTTCGTCGCGCGCTCGGCCAACTCGGCGAGGGTCGTGAATTGATCGAGTCGCGTCACCGTGTCCGGGTGCAGTTCGTCGCGGACGGCCTTGGCCGCCACGGTCAGGAACTGGTCGGCGGCCGGCACTTTCTTCGCCAGTTGAGCCAGTTGGGTTTTGGCCTGCTCGAACTTGGCGAACAGTGTCTCGTACTCGGCTCGCAGAGTCAAAGCCTTGGTCGCGACCCCCTTTGGCACTTCCGCCTTGGGGAATTTCGCGAACTCCTGCAGTGCCTTCTTCGCCCATTCATGTCGACCCGCGTCCTTGGCCCGCTCGATCTCGGCGACGAGTTGCTCCGCGCGCAGGCCGACGACCTCGGCCCGCAAACCGGCGTGACGTTTCTGCTCGTTCGGCAAATCGGCCAAGAGTCGCTCAAGGTCCTTGTCCGCCTCGTCGAGCAGGTCGGCCTGGATCCAGAAGCGGACCAGTCGTTCACGCTTGTCCGCGTTGGGCTTGCCCATCTCGTCGATGTCCGGGTGCGTCTCCAGGAATTTGCGAATCATGTCCGGAGGGAATTCACGCGTCAGAAAGTAGCGCGTGATCCTGTGGCTCGACGAGCCTACCCGCAGATAGTACGGGTTGATCAGGTTGACGTGCTGCTTGATCGTGTGAACGCCCGCCTCCGGTCGACTGTCCTTGAACTGAATTTCACGCGTCCATTCCTTGAAGTCCCAATCCTTCACGACCTTCGCAGGATTGACAATTGTCTCGGGAAATGGATTTTGGCCCTTGTATCTTTCACGCGTGTAGCCGGTCAGATCCTTGAATTTGTTCGCGTCGGTGACGTCGGCGAGTTGTCGAAGTGTGCGGGGGAAAACGACCCAGCGTGGGCCATCGTCGATCGCCCAGACGCCGCCGGCCACATCGACGACGAAGTTCTCCATCGCCTTTTCGTCGAAGAGCGTGGTCTTTTCTTTGATGATCTTGGTGCCGTGCAGTGTGAAGCCGTCCTTGAGGACGATCGTTTCACCGCGGGCGGACAGCGAGATGAGCGCGACGGCCAGGGCCAACGCCAGGGTCGCCCGGGCGAGAAACGTGGAACGAAACATGTGACGCGTCCATGGCAGGGGCGTGGCGGTTGGCACCGGCCCGCGCGCCCGGTCGGCATGACAGGATAACCGTAACCCATTGTGACCGTTGGCGCGAATTCGTCAAGAAGAGGTCAGTACGAATTCGTTCCTCGTCGAGCCACGCGGCTTTCACGGAAGCCGGTGAGGACTTTCACAGCGCCCTCGTTACGCCCGCGTCACTTGCCAGAACTCCCCAATCACGCTAATCCAAAAACTCGCACACCAACCGACGTCGCACCCGGGCTTTCGCTCCATGATCCACGTCGAGAACCTGACCAAGTTTTACGGCGACTACGCGGCCGTCCGCGATGTCTCGTTCGATGTCCGCAAGGGACAGGTCGTTGGCTTCCTCGGCCCGAACGGGGCCGGCAAATCCACGACGATGCGGATCCTCACCGGCTACTTGACCGCCACGTCCGGCAAGGCGTCCGTCGATGGCAAGGACGTGTTCTGGGATCCGATCGAGGCCCGTCGACGCATCGGCTACTTGCCGGAAAGCTGCCCTCTCTACTCCGAGATGCGCGTCGAAGAGTACCTTCGCTTTCGCGGCGGGCTGAAGGGGCTGAACGGCAAAGAGACCACGCGCCGACTCGGCTACGTGATCGATCGTTGCTGGCTCCGCGACGTCCGACGTCAACTGATTGGCACGTTGTCCAAGGGTTATCGCCAGCGCGTCGGCCTCGCCGATTCGCTGATCGCCAACCCGCCGGTCCTCGTGCTCGACGAACCGACCGTGGGCCTCGACCCGACCCAGATCCGCGAGACCCGCAAGCTGATCAAGGAACTGGGCAACGAGCACACGGTCCTGCTCTCGACGCACATCCTGAGCGAAGTCGAAATGACCTGCGATTCGCTGATCATCATCTATCAGGGCCGTGTGGCGACCCAGGGAACGCTCGCAAGCGTTCGCACTCAGTACGGCGGCAAGAGCCTCGAAGACGTGTTCGTCCAGATCACCGGAACGATTGACTAGGGGGAGTGCGAAGGATTTCACTCCGCACTCCGCATTCCAAACTCCGCACTTGAAGCAGTATGCGATCCACCCTGAGCCTCATTCGGCGCGAGTTCACGGCCTACTTCCTGTCGCCGATCGCGTACGTCGTCCTCACAGTGTTCCTCCTCGGGACCGGCGTTCTCTACGAGACGGCGTTCGAGGAACTAACCACGCGCGGCCCACGCGGGGCCGAGTTCCCGATGAGCGTCCTGCTCGGCGACGGCGAAGGGACTTCGTTCCCGATCTTCTGGCTCGTCTTCCTATTCGTTCCGCCACTGCTCACCATGCGACTCTTCGCCGAAGAACGCGGCACCGGCACGATGGAAATGTTGATGACCGCACCGGTCCGCGACTGGCAACTCGTGTTCGCCAAGTTCGTGGCCTGTTACGCGTTCTACGTCCTGATGTGGGTGCCAACGCTCGCCTACCTACCGAGCTTGATGGACCTGCACGCGACCTGGGATACTACGGCCTGGTCCCCATTCGGGATCGCGTTCGTGGCGGGCCTGGGGCTCGCGGCTCTGGGACTGTTGAGTATGCCATTCGGCTGGGTCGGCCGTGGTTTTTTGATCGCGATCGTCGGGGCCGCGATCGCGACCATCGGGGGGTATCTGCATTACACGAAGGACGAACAGCACCTCGTGTGGCTGACGGCCGGCATCGACCCGTGGCCGGTGCTCACCTCGTACATCGGCGTGCTTTCGGCCGGCGTGATGTTTCTGGCGCTTGGCTTGTTTGTCAGCAGCCTTGTGAAAGGACAGATGATCGCGGCCCTATTGTCAATCACGCTTGGCGTGCCGTTGATCCTTTCCATCCTTTTGTTGAGGAAGCTCGACCCGTCGGGTGACTGGTATCCGATCGTGGCGTACATCGCGGTGCCGCACCATTTCGGTCGGGACTTCACGCGGGGCGTACTCGACACGCGTTACCTGACGTTCTACCTGTCCGCCGGACTGGCCTTCTTGTTTCTGACGGTCCGCAGCATCGAATCGCAACGCCGCTAGGGGTTTGGCATGAAGACCGACACACGACAATTCCTCGGCTGGACGGCGCGGCTGCGGTTGCTCGGCCGGGTACTGGGGATGACCGGCCTGTTCGCGGCCCTCGTTGGACTGTTCTTGTGGCTCGCGCTCGGTCGCGATGTTCAGGTCGAACCACTGCGCGCCGCGCTGATGGAAACGGGCACGCCACAGATCGCCGCGTACTTGCTCGTGGCCGGCCTGGCGCTCACCGCGTTGATCCTGATCTTCGAAGTCGTTGGCTGGTTCGGCGGCTCCGGCCGACGCTCGGCCACCGGGGCGAATTCGTTCGCGCAGGTTGCGCTGGCGATTGCGATCCTGATCGGGCTCAATTACTTCGCGTTCCGCGCCTTCAAACGTTGGGACCTCACCCGCACCAAACAATTCACCCTGCCGACCGACGTGGCGACGGAACTCCGCAAACTCGAAGGCAAGACGACCATCGTCGTCCTGCAACGACACAAAACGTTCGGCCAGCTTTCGGACAAGCCGGACATCTACGACTTCGCGGCCGAGCGCAAGGTCGTCGACAAGGTTCGCGATCTCGTCGATCAGTTCCGTCTACTGGGTCCGCAGTTCCGCGTCGTGCCGCTGGACGTCGAAGCGATCGGGTACAACGAGCAACTCGAGAAGGAAACGGCCAATCGACCGGGGTTAAAGGAAGCTATCAACGCGGCCCCGGAGAACAGCATCTTCTACTTCCCGGACGATCGCGTCGAACGCCTGACCTCGACGGAAGCGATCCGTCGC
>JANLUE010001198.1:0-3930 GCA_031363325.1 Gemmataceae bacterium | reverse complement strand
CGGACGTGCTCGGCGACCTGGAGAATGATTTCATGAACACGCCTCAAGGCGAAATCGAAAACTCCGAACGGATCAGCCCGTACACGAAGTGATCGACGAACGCACCATTCAAGCATTCGGCCTGGCGAAGCAAGCCCTCGCGGACGAAGCCCACCCGCTCGGCCAGGCGTGCGCTTGGAAGATTGGTCGTCGCGCACGTCAATTCGAGTCGGTTCAAGTTGAGAACGGTGAAGCAGTGCTCGACCAACGCTTGGACCGCGCGGGTGGCGATCCCGCGACCCTGATGGGCCGCGTCGAGCAGGTAGGAAACCGAGGCCTTGCGATTGGCGACTTCAATCTTGTTCAACCGCACGGCTCCGCACATTACATCATCGGCGAACAGATACCATTCGAGTATTTCATCGCGCTCAGCCCGCCCGGCGACCCCGTCCAGGTGTTCGCGAGCTTTCTCGAATGAATCGAGCGCCGTGACGGCGGGGACGAAAGAACGGAGGTGTTCGACATTGCGCCGAACCAAATCGGCGAGGGCCTCGGCGTACTCCGGGCCCGCGGGCCGGGCGTCAAGTGTAGGCGCGATGCGAATCGGTTGGGCTTGCATGAGGGTGCTTTCGATCGCGAGTAGTCCGCCGCCGGGTTGTTCGAGTAAGGAGGTGTGTGTCTGGCAAAACTGCTTTACGATTTTACCCGATCCGGTCGTCAACGTACCGCCACGCCGACGGTAGATCGCGGAAGGCCCAGCCAAGGCATTCGATCGGTTCGCGGCTCTCGATGCCGAGGCAGAGCGTGCGGATTGCTTCTTCGCAACCGGGCCCGACCACCAGGGCGATCGGCGATCGTTCCATCTCCGTGCCGACGAAAAACACCTTCTCCAACTCATCGCCCCATTCGTACCGGAACTCTGAGAAGTCGTGGATCACACCAGAAGGGTCAAATGCGGCGACGGCCGCCTTGGCCATCGCAAACATGTAGTTACCATCGGCGTTTCCACTCGAACCGAAGGGATAGATTCCTGTGTATCGGATGACCAAGACTTCAAGGGTCGGTCGATTCCGGGACGGAGTCAGAAAATAGCGGACAGCCACCGATCCGGAACCGACGAGAAACTGTTCTTTCAATTCGAGAGAGTGCGGGCCCAGTCCGCTTGTGAACGAGGCCACAGGCTCGTTGGGGCCGTGTCGTTCGATGGCATCACACTGTTGCTTCGACATGATTCACCGTTTCGATGCGATTCGCTACGAACTACCGCTTCTTCCGCGCTCGCCGAGGCTTCGCCACGATGGGCGTGCTCGACAAGCCTTCCAGTGGGGCCTCTCGCCTGGCGGCGCTGAGCCGGGCCACTTCCAGGAACTTCTCCTGACTGCGGATGGCCACTTCGCCTTCCTTGTGGCCGAGTACTCGGCACTTGTGTCATTCTTCGTCGAATTTCATTCGGTTGCTCCGCAGAGTCGCAGAAATTCGGCGGATTGGCTCATCTCTTGCAGTCGCTGGCAGATTCCCATTGGGGTGTCACCTTCCTCATCACGAACGCTTGGGTTCGCGCCGGCCACCAAGAGAAGTCGGATGGCTTCAGGCTGTCGATTCAAGGCCGCAACGACGAGCGGAGTTGCTCCATTTCGCTCTTGGCCGCCGTCTGGTCGCGCGCCGAATCGGAGCAAAACGACGACTGCTTCAATTGGCCCTCCTTCGGAGAGTTCTTCGATGGCCGCCTTGAGTGGGACCCAGTCTGGCGTAATGGGATGCGAGGCGTTGGGGTCGGCACCGCTCTGCAAAAACGCGACAATCTCTTGGAGGTCGTGTCGTTCGATTGCGTCAAACAATTGATTGGACATGAGTGACCGTTAGAAGATGCACAAGCCCCACTACCGCTTCTTCCGCGCTCGCCGAGGCTTCGCCACGATGGGCGTGCTCGACAAGCCTTCCAGTGGGGCCTCTCGCCTGGCGGCGCTGAGCCGGGCCACTTCCAGGAACTTCTCCTGACTGCGGATGGCGACTTCGCCTTCCTTGGGCCGAACGCGTCTATACGTCCCGTCGGATTGAAGCTCGCGAGATTTGGCCGTGTCGGCCAACGTTAGCTTCAACACTTCGTCGATGAGCCGTTGCTTCAACTCGGGCGGTTCGATCGGGAACACGACTTCCACGCGCCGGCTCAGGTTGCGGTCCATCCAGTCGGCCGAGCCGATGTAGACTTGCGGGTCGCCGGCATTACCGAAGTAAAAGATGCGGCTGTGTTCGAGGAACCGATCGACGATCGACACGACGCGAACGTTTTCACTCACGCCCGGCAAGCCGGGCCGAAGGGCGCAGATTCCTCGACAAACGACATCGACTTTCACGCCCGCCTGGCTGGCCCGGTAAATCGCCTGCACGATGGCCGGTTCGAGGAGTCCGTTCAGTTTGGCGATGATGCGGCCGATCTTGCCCGCTTTTTGAATCTCGACCTCGCGGGCGATCATCTCCAACATGAAGTCCTGCATTCGCGACGGCGCGACGATCAGCTTCTTCCAGACGGGCAGTTCGCTGTAACCCGTCAGGTAGTTGAAGAGGGCTGACACGTCGGCCGCGAAGTCCGGATTGCAGGTGAAATAGCCGAGGTCCGTGTAGGTGCGGGCCGTCTGCGGGTTGTAGTTGCCGGTCCCCAGGTGAACGTAGCGGCGGAGGCCGTCTTCCTCGCGGCGTACCACGAGCGCCACCTTGCAGTGTGTCTTCAGTCCAATGAAACCGAAGACGACGTGCACGCCCGCCTTTTCCAGTTCGCGAGCCCAGAGGATGTTGCGTTCCTCGTCGAGTCGAGCCTTCAGTTCGATGACGGCCGTCACTTGTTTGCCCGCGTCGGCCGCCCGTTGCAGCGCCCCGACGATCGGCGAGTCCGAACTGGTGCGGTAGAGCGTTTGTTTGACGGCCAACACGCGTTCGTCGCGCGCCGCCGCTTCAATGAACTCGACGACTGGGGCGAACGATTCGTACGGATGATGCACGAGCACGTCGCGGGCTCGAATCGACGCGAACTCGGGCACGAGCTGGGGGACGAACTCCGGGTCGCGAAGGTGCGGGTAGCCGGGCAGACTGTAGACCTGGAATAGACCCGTCAGGTCGATCACGCCGGGGACCGGATAGATGTCGGCGCTCGTATCGATATCGAGGGCCGAGGTCAGAAACTGAACGACCTCGTCCGGCGTGTCGGCCCGCAGCTCCAGCCGCACGGCCGTCCCACGCCGACGCTTGCGAACCGATTCTTCGATCGCCTTCAGCAAGTCCTCGACTTCGTCGTCGTCGATTTCATATTCGCTATCGCGGGTCACGCGGAAAGGGCTCGCGTGGTCAATCGTCATGCCGGGGAACAAGTCTTCGAGGTGCAGCCGAATGACGATCTCGAGCGGCGCGAACACCACTCCGCGTTCGGACGGCACCTGCACGAAACGTCGCAACACCGCCGGCACTTGCACGACGGCGTAGAGCCGATCGTTGTGCTTTGGCCGCTGCAAGACGACGGCCAGGTTGAGCGACTTGTTGGCGAGGTGCGGGAACGGATGCCCCGGGTCGATCGCGAGCGGCGTCAGGACCGGGAATATATCTTTCACGAACACTTCGCGAAGGTACTTTCGCTCGGTGTCGGTCAACTCCTTCAGCCGTTGCCGGATGACGACGCCTTCCTTCTCGAGCGCCGGCAGAACTTCGTCGGCCAGGACGCGATACTGTTCTTGCACCAACTCGCGCACGACTTGGGAGATGCGATCGAGCTGCTCGGTCGGCAGCATCTTGTCGGCCCCGGACGACCGGGTGATGCCGGCATGAACTTTCTGCATGAGCCCGCCGACGCGGACCATGAAGAACTCGTCGAGGTTGGACGCGAAGATCGCCAGGAACTTGAGTCGTTCGAGGAGCGGCACCGCCGGGTCGCGGGCTTCTTCGAGGACCCGTCGATTGAACTCG
>JANLUE010001191.1:0-7171 GCA_031363325.1 Gemmataceae bacterium | reverse complement strand
TCAGCGACTTCTGGGCGATGTCCTTCCACATGATCAGGTCGGAAACCGAGTGCAACAACAAGCACTCGGCCTCGAGCCCGTCGCGGCCCGCTCGACCCGCTTCTTGCTGATAGTGCTCGATCGATTTCGGCATGCCGGTGTGCAACACGAACCGAATGTCCGATCGATCGATGCCCATGCCGAACGCGACGGTCGCCACGACGAGGTCGCAGTTGCCGGACCGGAACGCGTCGTGCGTGGCCTTGCGTTCGCGGGTGTTCTCGTCGCTCGATTCGTCGTAATTCGCCGCCCGATAACGCATCGCGTTGTAGCCGAGATCGCGAAGCCGTCGGGTCAGTTCGTCGACTTTGTTGCGAGACGGACAATAGATGATGCCCGCCTGCCCCTTGTGTCGTTCGAGCACTTCGAGGACCTGATCCAACAAGCCGTCTCGGCCCACCACGCGATAGGTCAAGTTCGGCCGGTCGAAGTTGCCGACCAACACGGCCGGGTCGCGCAGGTGAAGTTGCTCGATGATGTCCTGGCGAACCGGGCCCGTGGCCGTCGCCGTGAAGGCGTGGAACGCGGCCGCCGGGAAGACATCGCGAAGCGACGCGAGCTGCCGATACTCGGGCCGAAAGTCGTGCCCCCAGTGGCTGATGCAATGGGCCTCGTCGATCGCGAACGTACGTACGCCAATTTCACGCAAGAACGTTTGAAACCGCTGCGTCATGATCTTTTCAGGGGAGACGAACACGAGCCGCACGCGACCCGCGCGCATCTGATTGGCGGCCGCCAGGCGTTCGCGGTCGCTCAGAGTCGAATCAACTTTCAGGGCCGACACGCCGGCCGTTGTGAGATGATCGACCTGATCCTTCATCAAGGAAATGAGTGGCGAGATGACGACCGTGATCTCATCGCTCCGGAACGCGGCCGGGGCCTGATAGCAGAGCGACTTGCCACCGCCCGTCGGCATGACGACGAGCGAATCGCGCCGATCGAGTGCGGCCTGAATGGCCTGCTCCTGGAGCGGCCGCAAGTCGCGAAAGCCCCAGTGCTGTTCGATGAGTGCCTGAACGGACGCGAGCGAAGCGGCGGGCATATCGGCCTCCGGTAGGAGACATCATACCCAAATTGGTGAAGGAATGTCCAGCAGGGAAATTGGCGATCACAGTTTGAGTCGGGCGACCTTCCAAGGCCACCCGGACAACAACCTGGAGGTAGGTTACGCCTCCCAGAAAAACCCGGTTCGCCCGCCCCAAGCAGTGATTCGACGCCACACCGTTTCCGGGGGCGGCGACATCATTGACGTGGCCGGGCGATTCGCGACAACGGGCTTCGATGCGACCGTTGAACTTGTGACGGCCGCGGGCTTCGGGTCGATCGTGATCGACCAATCGTTGAGCACGCCAGCGTCGTACAGCGCCGTGTCTTCGACGACGAGTTGCCAGGTGCCCTTGGCGCTCTTGCCGTCGAGAACCGACAGGACCGATTCGGGTCGGAACGTGCCGGCGAACGGGGCCGCCCCTTGCCAGATGCCCGCGCCCGCTTCGTCGTCGAACACTGTGTTGGTGAAGTTGTTCCCGCTGCCACCTCGACGTATCGCGAGCGGCACGCGGGTTCCGTCCGGGGCGATCAGAGTTAACTTCAAGTCTTTCGTGTACGAGTGCGTGACGTTCACGCGCACGTTCAGGTCGCGGATCGTGGTGTTGTCGCCGACCGTGATCGTTGAAACGACGCGGCCATAGTCGAAGATCGTTTCACCGACGTTGCCGGAGGCATACGACTTGATGCCGCCGAGCGTCGTCGAGGTCGAATACTTCGCGGTCATCAGGTTGCCGGCCACGTCCATGATGCTCGGCCCGACGCCGAGCGCGTAAGTCCCAGCCGCCGACTGGCTGGCGAAGGTCACGTCGAACTGCGTACTCGAAACGGCCGTCACGCCGGAGATCGCGATCGCCTTTCCACTCGGTCCGGTGAGTGTCGCGTCGAGAGTTGTGAACGTCGAAGCGTCGATCGCTTCGGAGAACGTAACGCGGGCCTTCGAGATGCCCGTGCCCGTCCCGGAGAACGCGACGCTGGTCACCGATGGTGCGGTCGAATCGCCGGGGGTCGTTGCGACCGGGGCTCCGATCGCGCCGGCCACATCGAGCCGCCCGCCGGTTGCTACCTTGCCGCTCAGACTCGACACGGGGTCAGCCGAGTTCAGCACCGCGTCGATCACTTGCCGGTAGGTCCACGTCGGATGTGCGTCCCAGACGAGGGCCATCGCACCGGCGACGTGCGGCGTGGCCATTGAGGTGCCGCTATACGTGCCGTACTTGCCGTTCGGCAGCGTGCTGTAAATCCCGACACCGGGGGCCGCGATATCAACGGTCGTTCGGCCGAAGTTCGAGAAGCTGGCGAGCTTGTCCGTTCGATCCGTGGCCGCGACCGAGACGACGTTGTCCGAGTTGTAGTTCGCCGGGTACGACGGACTCGAATCGTTGTTGGTGCCGTCGTTTCCGGCAGCCGCCACGAAGATCACGCCCTTCGCACGAGCATTCGCGAGCGCCGAGACCATCGCCGGGTCCGAGCCGCCGCCACCGTAACTGTTATTGATGACCTTCGCGCCGTTGGCGACCGCATAGTTCAAGGCCCGCACCGCGTCGCTCATGTAGCCGCTGCCGCTCGAATCGAGGAACTTGAGCGCCATCAGTCGCGTCTTCCAGACGACGCCCGAGACGCCGATCCCATTGTTGCCGACCGCCCCGATCGTGCCGGCGACGTGAGTTCCGTGGCCGTTATCGTCCATCGGGTTTGAGTCGTTGTTGGCGAAATCAAATCCGTAGACATCGTCTTTGAAGCCGTTTCCGTCATCGTCTTTGCCGTTGTTCGGGATCTCGCCCGAATTCTTCCACATGTTGGCGGCGAGGTCCGGGTGGTTGTAATCGATGCCCGTATCGATCACGGCCACGATCGTACGACCGGTTCCCGTGCCGGTGTTCCAGGCTTCCGGTGCGGAGATGTCGGCCGTCGAAGTCGTCGAGTTGTTCAGCCCCCAGAGCGAGCCGTACGAAGGATCGTTCGGTGTGCGCGCCACGTGCACGCGATAGTCGGGTTGGGCGTACGAGACCGTCGACAGGCCATTGAAGTAGTTGACGGCCGATTGAACGGTGACGTTTGGCTTGAGCGCGACGCGGTACAGGCCGTTGCCGAGCGACTCGGCCGATTGCGTCACGGAACTCCTGTGGGCGGCACCATCGCGCCATTGGACCAACACGTGGGTCGAATCGAATTCGGTATGGTCGGCGGCCAGTTGACTGAAATCGACGAGGGCCGGCACAGTACGGGCTTCGAGAGCCACTAACTCGAGGCGTAGACGGGTGGCCATGGAATCCTCTCCAGGTGTCGATCGGGGTGCGTGTGTCGTTCCTGACGGGTAGGCCCACTACTCGGGCCGCACCGAGGAAGCGTCGCAACCGGACGATGCCGGTCGTAGCGCTTCCGACAACAAGGGTAACTCGTCGAGAAATGGGCGTCAAACCGCCAGGACGAGTCCGACGGGCAATAACGGTCCTGCCACGTGGGCAAAGGCCGGGTCATGTCGGATTTGAGAATTGTAGCGACTGGGGAACGAGGCAAGGGGGTCAATGGCGCGAACGTGGGAAAACCTTGCCGAATGTGCCGAACTCAACGCCCGTCGGTCAATTCGAGCCAGAGACCGCGAAGATCGACTCCCGTCGCCTTCGCATCCGGCTCGCGCAAGCGAACTTCGACTTCGTTGGCCCCACGCTTCCAGGCCGTGGCCGGGACGGCGAGACGATAGGCCCGCACCTCGGCTGTCGGCCGACCGGCTTGTCGGTTCAATTCCCCAAGTCGTTCGTTGTTCAGGAATACTTCGACGGGCGTTCCCGAGCCGTTCACCCGGGCGGCCGCGATCACGACTTCGCCCGAGCGCGGCAGTCGATCGATCGTCGCGGACTGGACGAACCGCGTCCCGGTCGGCTTCGGCACGGCGAACCCGAAGGCGGGACGAACTCCGAGGTGCCGCGGCGTCGCATCGACCGGCACCCGTCGACCGGGAAAGTGAAAGCGAATCTCTTCGAGTCGGGCTCGCGGGATTGTGATCTCGCCGAGTACCGGATGTTCGAGCACGATCGCCTTATCGTCGAACGCCCGGACGGCCCCCGTGAGCACATCGCGAACACCTTCGATCGACCGAACGTGAATCGAGACCTGTTCGCCGGCCGTCGAGCGTTCGACGATCGGCCCACGCCGGAACGCGAACTCTGTCACATCGGCCCAGCGAAGGACAGTCGGCTTACCACGCACCTCGAACGAAACACCTGTAGGGCCGACGGTGCGGAGCGTGCCAAACGTCTCCTCGCCGCCCGGCCCGCGAATCGCGTCGGCCGTCAGGTCCGCCCACGGAATCGGCTCGGTCGGCCGAACCGGTCGTTCAACCAACACGTCGTCGAGCGAGACCGATTCGGCACCTTCGCCCGCCGAATGAATCTTCAACGAACGCAATTCGCCCGGCCCGCGTTCGCTTGCCCACACGACGGCCGAATCGACGAACAGTTCGAGTCGGTCGTTGTCGAACTCGGCCGTCAGTCGATGCGGCTGGTCGTCGCGCGGAACGCGGCCGGAGAACGTCGGCCGATCGGGTGAAGTCGCAGAAATGAGTTCGCCCGGCCCGACGAGTTCGACCGTAACCTCCGCCGGTTTGCCGGCTCGAACGAAGCCCAGGGTCAGCGTGAGTCGTCGTTCTTTCGTCCTGGTCGAGTTGAACCCGACGTCGATTCGCGCGCCGGGCAAGGCCGACTTCCAGTTCGCTTCGACCGACTGGCCCGGCTGGTCGAACGTCAATCGCCCGCCGACGACACGGGGCTCGCCAACCGACTTCCAAATCGCCAGATCGCCGTCGAACGAATCGAAGAACACCGTTCGCCACCCCGGCCGATGTGCGACGCGCTCGATTGCCGTCCGTGGAATCGCGAGCGAGTCGGCCCAGGCGGTGCGAACGTAAAGTTGCTTGTCGTCGACTTTGCGAAGTTCGCCCAGGATCAATTCGCCAAGCCCGAAGCGAGCCTGCTGCCACAGCACTCCCTGGGGCTGCGCTAACGGCTTGTTCGCGAAGCGAACCCGCTCCAGGCGACTGACGTCCTCGGAGCCAAACGTGAACCGGCCCGCAGCAGTCAGGGCGAGTGAACCGTCGACCCGCGTGCCATCCTGCCGCAAGGCCTCGTCGCCCCGAGCGACGACGGCCAGGCCGAACAGAAGAGCGAGGCCGACACGGGTCCACATGCCCGAAATTCTATGCCCGCGAACCCGCCCCCGCCCGGCCTTGTCATTCCCGGCGACGGCCGGTAAATTTTCAACACACGGCGACGTAGCTCAGTTGGTTAGAGCAGGGTCTTCATAAGGCCAAGGTCACTGGTTCAAGTCCAGTCGTCGCTACTGGTACTAAGTTCCTCCGCCAAAACGACTTACGTTTACCCGCCGGTGTTCGGCGGCGTGGCTCGATGACCCGGATTCCGCGGTAGTCTACCGCGAATCAATTTTGGGTGCGCCATGCCGCGTCTTCCGAACGACCTGCCAGTCTACCGTTGCCACAAGGCAAGCAATCAAGCGATTACGACCGTCCGGCTCGCCAGCGGGGCCAGACGCGACATTTACCTCGGGGTGTGGCGATCGCCCGCCTCGAAGGCCGAATATGGCCGTATCGTCGCCCTGGTCACCGCAAACGGGGGTATCTACCCGTCCACGGCCGATGACCTGACCGTGAACGAGGCGATGGTCCGGTACGTCCGGCACATCGACGCCTACTATGCGGGCTCGGGTTCGGCCGTGAAGATCAAGGCCGTCTTGAAGTACCTCAAGCGGTTGTTCGGGTCCACGAAGATTGCGGAGTTCGGCCCGCCCGAGTTCAAAGTCGTTCGGGCGGCCATGATCGCGGACGGGTTGGCGCGAACGACGATCAACAAGAGTGGCCGGCTCATCCGCCAATTCATTCGTTGGTGCGTCGAAGAACGGATTGTCCATCCCGATGTTCTCGGAGCCCTTCGTGCCGTCATGGCGTTGTCTCCGGGCCGATCCGGCGCTGCCGAAACCATCCCCCGGAAACCGGCCGATCCGACCGACGTGGCCAAGACGCTGCCGCACCTTCCGTCGGCAGTCCGGGCCGTGATGGAATTGCTCCGGCTCACGGGTGCCCGTCCGAGCGAACTCGCGGCCCTTCGACCGTGCGACATCGACCGATCGACCGACGTGTGGACTTACAACTTGCAAACCCACAAGACGACTTGGAAGGGGAAGTCGCGGACGATTCACTTTGGGCCGGCCGCACAACAGATTCTTTTGCCGTGGCTCGAAGGCGCGGTGCCCGAACAGTTCGTGTTCTCGCCGCGTCGGTCGGAGGACATGCGGAATGGACAGCGATCGAAGGACCGCAAGACGAGAGCGTGGCCGTCGCACATGAAGAGGAATGCGGCGAAGCGCCCGAAAGTTCGCAAGCTTCCGCCCACCGATCGGTACGACGCGGACGGGCTCGCCAGAGCGGTCTTGCGTACTTGCAAGCGGATCGGGGTCACACCATGGTCGCCCTATCAACTGCGTCACCTTCGGGCGGTCGAGTTGCGTGAGAAGTACGGGCTCGAAACCGTGCGGGCCGTCCTGGGCCAGTCGGCCGCGGCGATCGCCGACCACTACTCGAAGGGTGCCGACGCGGTTCTGGCCGGCCGTGCGGCGAAGGAAATCGGTTGAACGGAGACGGCTTTTTCGTCAATATTACGGCGGCGACTTCCTTCGCTTGGCCAGTCGAACCTTGGCGAGCCGAGCCTGAACCAGTTCGGCCGCCTTCTGAATGTACATGTCGCGAGTGATGCCGGGGATGTCCGGAACGGGCGGCGTGTACCGGACCAACCGGTCGCCGCCGGCCCGAAGGGTAACGGCCGCATGGATCGCCGCCTGGGGGTCAGTGTGCTCGAACACGACGCGGTAAACGCCTTTGATCAGCCGCCCGGCGACGACGATGCGGATGGAAAAGAGCGACCACGGATCGGCATTCGGCATGGTGGGATAAGACGGGCCAGGACACGGGCGCAACGAGAAACGGCCCCGGCCGGTCCCCTGGGCAAGGGGACGCGGACACGGGGCCAAGACATCTTGGACGCGGGCCGGGTCGGCGGCGTTCAGTCGTCGTCGCCTT
>JANLUE010001188.1:0-1004 GCA_031363325.1 Gemmataceae bacterium | reverse complement strand
CCTCGACCCGTCTTTTTTTTTTGAGCCGCGTGCTGCTTGCATCGCGCGTCCGTGAAATGGGTGAGGCGATTCGCTCGTCGCCCCGACCCCCGGCCTCGCTCGATCCGCTTCGCGGTTCTGCGCTCGACCGGGGCTTTACTTACGGTCGCCCGAAGCGAGCTCCGAGACATCGCGACGGAATCGGTTGGTCGTATTCAATTGGACACGGTTTGGAGCCCGCTTCGGGCGACCGTCAGTAAAGCCCCGGTCGAGCGCAGAACCGCGAAGCGGTTCGAGCGAGGCCGGGGTCGGGGCGACGAGCGAATCGGGAATCGGTTAAACGATTCGCGCTCTTCGAGAATGTCGGCGTTTCCCTTGGCATCGCGTGACGCGCTCGGCTAGCGCCTCGCGGCTAACGGTTTTGGATTGTGTGCGGTTTTTTGAACGAATTGGAAGTGGAATGTCTGAACGCGTGCCCCTGGCGATTGTCGGAATTGGCTGCCTGTTTCCCAAGGCCGATGGGCCCGGCGCGTTCTGGGCGAACGTCAAGAACGGGGTCGATTGCGTTGGGCCGGTGCCGAGCACGCACTGGTCGCCGGCCGACTATTTCGACGCCGACCCCAAAGCGCCGGACATGACCTACGCCGCGCGGGGGGCGTTTCTCGATCCCGTCGAATTCAACCCGCTCGAGTTTGGCATTTCGCCGGTCGATCTCGAAGCGACCGACACGTCGCAGATTCTTGGGCTCGTCGCGGCGCGGCAAGCGTTGAACGACGCGGGCTACACGCCCGATCGCAAGTTCGACAAGAATCGCGTCAGCGTGATCCTCGGCGTGACCGGGACGCTTGAACTCGTGATTCCATTGGGTGCGCGGCTCGGGCATCCGAAGTGGAAGCGGGCACTCGTCAATGCGGGCGTCGATGCCGAGACGACGGCACAGGTCGTTCAGGAAATCGCCGATTCGTACGTGCCCTGGCAGGAAAACTCGTTCCCCGGTTTGCTCGGCAACGTGGTCGCTGGGCGGA
>JANLUE010001167.1:0-6802 GCA_031363325.1 Gemmataceae bacterium | reverse complement strand
TGGACGTGGCGGTGGTGGTAGGACGGCGGTGACGTGGCGATGGCATGGCGGAGACGTGCATCAGACATTCCTTAATGCGCCGGATATTGGAAGCCCGTTTCGTGCGGCGCGGGGCTTGCCAGTAGTTTAGCACGTCGGGGCCATTCGTTCGTATGCTTTTCCTTCAAACCCCCAGGAGCTCCAGCATGGCGAGCAGCCCCGAAACCCGCGTCCAGGAATTGCACCTCACCCTGCCACCGGCCCCGAAGCCGGTCGCCAAGTACAAGACGGCCGTCCGAATCGGCAACGTGCTTTACGTCTCGGGCCACGGGCCGCTGAAAGAAGATCGCTCACTGATCGTCGGCAAAGTCGGCAAGGACCTGAACGGCGAGCAGGGCAAAGCGGCCGCCCGCCAGGTCGGCCTCGCGATCCTGTCCACCGTCAAGGCCACGCTCGGCTCGCTCGACAAGGTGAAGCGACTCATCAAGACGCTCGGCCTCGTGAACTGCACGGACGACTACAAGGATCAACCCCAGGTCATCAACGGCTTCTCGGAGTTGATGGCCGACGTGTTCGGCGAAGAAGCCGGCGTCGGGGCCCGCAGCGCGATTGGCACCAACTCGCTGCCCGGCAACATCTCCGTCGAGATCGAATGCATCTTCGAAGTCGCGGACTGAGGCCGCTGTTCCTTGGAGCGCGTTGACGCGCTCCAAGGTTTTGTTCGCCCTACGCCGGCTCCGGATGCACCCACGGCTTGCGATACTCGCGGCGCAACAGTTTCGTCGCCGCTTCGTCGCCAGTCACGACGTGCTTGATCGGATCCCACTTCAGCGAACGGCCGAGTTGCATCGACAGGTTCGCGAGGATGCAACTGGCCGTCGTGATGTGGCCCTGTTCGATGTCCGAGACCGGCTTCTCACGCGTCTCGCGGCACTTCAGGAAGTTGCGCCAGTGCTCGCGCAGGGCCGAGGCGACGTGTTGTTCGAGGTCTTGTTCCGTCTTGTCCTCGGGGAATTGTTCGAGTTCCATGAGCGCCGTGCTCTTCAGCGCTGGCTCCTTCGCACCGAGCGGGAAGAACTCGTACTTGTTGACGCTCGCTTTGAGCGTGCCTTTCTCTCCGTAGATGAACGCGGCCCACGGATATTCCGGGTCCGGCGTTGACCCCCAGGTGCGATGCGTCCACACGACCGGGTACTGGGGGAACTCGAACGTGGCGGTCTGCGTGTCCGAGATGTTCGACTTGGCGTCCTTTTGAACGTAGATCCCGCCCGTCGAACTGACGCTCGTCGGCCAGCCGAGATCGAGCATCCAGCGCACCATGTCCAACATGTGAATGCACATATCGCCGACGATCCCGTTGCCGTATTCGTTGAACGCGCGCCACCAACGGCGATGCGGCAGGGGCTCGTTGCCGTATTGCGCATGCGGTGGAGCGTCGTAAGGCCGAAGCGGCGCGGGGCCGGACCACATCTCGTAGTCGAAGAACTCGGGGATCGCCTTCACGGGCGGGTTGTCGTTGGCCCGCATGTGGTAGTAACAACAGATTTCGACGTGCCCGATCTTACCGAGCCGACCTTCCTTGATGACCCGGTCGCGGGCTTCCGCCAGGTGCGGCGTGCTCCGCCGTTGCGTGACGACCTGGACGACCTTCTTGTGCTTGCGGGCGGCCGCGACCATCGCCTGGCCTTCGATCACGTCGACGCTGATCGGCTTCTGCACCCAGACGTCGGCCCCCGACTCGACGGCCGCGATCATCGGCAAGGCGTGCCAGTGGTCGGGCGTCTCGACCATGACCACGTCGAGGTCTTTCTCCTTGAGCATCTCGCGATAGTCGCCGTAGGTTCGCGGCTTGCTCTTGCCGCCGGTTCGCTCGCCCATCATCTTGGCCGCCTCGGCGACCATGCGCTGGTCGACATCGCACAGCGAGACGATGTTCAATTCCTTTTGAACTTGAATGAGTCGGAACAGCGAACACTTGCCGTACCACCCGGTGCCGATGAGGCCGACTCGGAGCGGCTTCGACGCATCGCCCGCGAACAGGCTTGCCGATGCGAGGCCGGCCCCGGCGGTGGCGAGAAAATTGCGGCGGTCCATGGAGAGGCTCCTGGCGAGGCGAATTCCGGTTCAGGTATATTGGGTGCGTCGGCAAGGCCACCGAATTTGTAGAATTCCGAACGCATGGCCGCTTGTCGAGGAGCGGTGAAAAGTATTTCACTCCACCCGATACCGATTGCGAACTGGAGTTTGCTCCGAACCCCGTCCGTGATAGTGTCTGAGGCGCAAGTTTGCCCAGTTTGCCCGTTCCGATCTTGCTCGTTTCCCCCTCGCCCAGACGGCGATCACCGATGACACTCCGACCCTTCTTTGCCCTTTTTGGCACGACGGTCCTTCTCGCCACCATGGCGCGGGCCGACGACGTTGAAGTCCTCGCCAAGGGACCCGTTCACGAAGCGTTCGCGGAACCCAGCGAACGCCAGCCGGCCCCCACACCGATCATCCCGAAGGCCCCGCCCAAGGCCATCGAAGAACTACCCCCCGATCAGAAGCCCGAAGGCGACAACGTCCAGTGGATCCCCGGCTACTGGGGCTGGGACGAAGACAAGAAAGACTTCCTCTGGGTGAGCGGCTTCTGGCGCGTGGCACCCCCAGGCCGATCGTGGGTGCCCGGCTCGTGGCGCCCGAACGGCGATGGCTACCAGTGGATCGGCGGGTTCTGGACGCAGGCCAAAGAAGGCAAGGCGGCGATCGAGTATCTACCGCAACCGCCGGCCCCACTCGATGAAGCTGGCCCATCCACCGCCGCCCCGTCCGAGACGCACGTCTACGTGCCAGGCTCATGGATGTACCGCGAACGCTACGTCTGGCGGCCGGGCTACTGGATCGAACATCGCCCCAACTGGGTCTGGACGTCGGCCCACTATCGTTGGACCCCGGCCGGGTACATCTACATCGATGGTTACTGGGACCACCCGCTCGCCTCGCGCGGCGTGCTGTTCGCCCCGGTCTATATTTCGCCGGCCGTTTACGCGGTCCCGACTTACGTCTACACGCCGACGGTGATCGTTCGCGAAGAGTGCCTGTACGGGGCGTTCTTCCATCGCCGCGGCTTCGGGGCCTACTACTTCGGCGATTACTTCGCGCCGCGCTACGCGAGCATCGGTTTCTGCTCGTGGAACGGCTACTTCAGCGCGTCGGTCCGCATCGGCGGCGGCTGGTGCGATCCGTTGTTCAGCTACTATCGCTGCGGTTACCGGAACGATCCATTCTGGCGGGCTGGCGTCAACGATCTCTACGTGGGCCGATATCGCGGCGACTACGCTCGACCGCCGGTCACGCTCGTGCAACAGAACACAGTGATCAACAACATCACGAACAACAAAACAGTCATCAAAAACAACACCGTCAATGTCAACAACGTCACGATGTTGACTTCGATTCGCGATCAGAAGCAAGTTGGCAATTTGGCGATCCAGAAGGTGCCCGAAAAAGTCGTGAAGGAACAACAGGTCGCCGCCAAGCAGCTCCGGGACACGGGAACGCGCCGGCTCGAACAGGAAACGAAGCTGACGGCCCAGGCCGGCGGCCAACGGCCGACGAAGCCCCTGGTCGCGAACTTCGACGTGCCCACGTCGCCCACGCGGCCAGTCGCTTCGCCTCGACCGGGGGCCGAATTGCCGAAGACGGGGGCCGCGCTCGGCACGCCGGGCACGAAGATCGCCCCGACCGCCCCGAAGCCAACGCCAATTGGAATTACGCCCAAGCCGGGCGCGAAGATCGACGGTGGTGTCGGCTTGCCGAAGGTCGACCCGAAAATTCCGGCGCTCCAACCGAAGATTGAGCCGCGCCCCGGCCCGAAGCTGCCCGACCCGCCGAAGGTGGAAGCGCGGCCGAAGGTCGATCCCAAGCCGATGATCCCGGCCCCGTTGCCAAAAATTGAAACGGTGACGCCGAAGCCGAATGTACCAGTCCCACCGCGACCGATGCCCAAGGTCGAAGCGCCCGCGCCCAAGATTCCAGTAAACGTGGCTCCGCCAACGTTGCCCAAGGCCGACCCGCCGAGCCGACCGGCGACTCCGCCTCGTCCGTCGACCGAGCCCAAGAAAGACAAAGACCCGAAGAAGCCGGGTCGATCGGTGTCGAGCTATCAGTCGGCGACGGCGATTCGAACAGTGCGTCCTTCGAGCAACGTACCGGTCGTCCCGCGCTCCGTCCCGTCGCGAGCGCCGACCGTGAGCCCGGCCGTGCGTGCGACGCCCCGGCCGGCGGTCGCTCCGCGAGTTCAGCCGGCCCCTCCGCGAGCCGCGAATCCGGCCCGCCCGCCCGCGAAGATCGCCCCGGTTCGCCCGGAAAAGTCGAAGAGCAAATAGCCAGGATGTATTCCGGGAGCGTTCAACCCAGGTCGGTTTGAGACCTGGGAGAAAGCCCGACTCATTGTCGGGCAATTCCCGGCGAGAAGAGAGAGGTCATGTGCGAGCCACCCGGCGACGATTTAGACGTAACTCGCCGTCGGCGAACTTGGGAGGATCGCTCCCAAGTGTAGCGGGTCGACATTCGGTTTCGGTTCAGTCTTCCAACAGCTTCCGCAGTTCGAGCCGGTAGCTCGTCGTGTTGCCATTGCCGGTGTAGACGAACTGGCCGTCCGGGCTGAAGGCCAGCGACTGGACTGCGGCGTCAAACTGCCGCGCGACCATGATTCGGCCGGTCAACACGTTCCACACGCGGACCGTGCAATCGTCGCCGCCCGACACGAGCCAGCTTCCGTCCGGGCTGAACGCCACGGAATTGATCCGGTCGTGATGGCCCGGCAGATCGAAGACTTTCTCTTCCTTCTCGAAGTCCCACACGACGACCGACTGGCCGGCCTGGCTGAACGTACCGGCCGCGAGGTATCGGCCGGTGGTGTCGAACGCCAGGCTGGTCACGCCCGCTTCGAGCGTCAGCAATTTGTCGCGAGCTTCCAGGTCCCAAACGCAAAGGGCCCCGTCGTGTCCGGATGTTGCGAGCCAGTCGAGTCCACCGACGGCCACGTACTTGCCGCTCGGATGGAACGCGAGCGCTTCGAGCGTGCAGTTGTCGGCCGCTTCCGGGATCACGAGGACGGCCTCGGGCACGCCCATCTTCCAGACCCAGATGAGTCCGTCGCTCACGCTCGTCGTCGCCAAATACTGCCCGTCGGCCGAGAAGGCCGGCGAACCGATCGGGCCACGCGTGTGGTTCAGTTCCGCTTCGACTTTCTTCGTCGCGATATCCCAGACCTTGGCCGTCATGGTCGGCCCACTCGTGGCGAGCCGTTTGCCGTCGGCGCTGACCGCGACGAAGTGGACGGCTTCGCTATCGTTGGCGGGCCAAAGGCGATCGCCGGTCTCGCGGTCCCATCCTTGCAGGAGCGTGCCGGCCGTGCTGAACAGGCTCGAGCCGCTGATCGCGATCGAATGGCGAGCGCTCGGGTTCGGCCCGGCGACGAGCTTGCCGGTCGTCACATCCCAGATGTGCACAACGCGATCGGCCCCGGCCGTCGCCAGTCGAGTGCCATTCGCGTTGAACGCCAACGCCCGAATTTCGTCGGTGTGTCCGTTCAACACGAACTTCTGCTTGGCGTGCCGGGGGTCGTCCCAAACGTGGATCGTGAAGTCCGAATCGGCACAAGCGAGCAGCGCGCCATCCGGGCTGAACGCGACGGCGTTCACCTGATCGGAGTGGGCGTTCAACAGCATTGAGGGTTCTGTCTTCGTTGGCTCCCAGACGCGGGCCGTCGTGTCCCAGCCGACGCTTACGAAGTACTCGCCGGTCGGATGCCAGGCGATGCCGGGCACGCGGTCAGTGTGGCCGGTCAGTTCGCGGACGATCTTGCGGTTCGGCACGTCCCAAACGCGGATGCGATGGTCGTCGGCCGCACTGGTCAGTTGCTGCCCGTCGGCCGTGAAGGCGAGGGCCGACACCGCGTCCGTATGAGCGTCGATCGCGCCGGCCAGTTCGAGCGACGGCAACTTCCAGAAGCAGAGCCGACCGTCGTCGTGTCCGCTCACGAGAGTCTGGCCGTCCGGCGCGAACGCGAAGGCGGTGACCCAGGTCTCGGCCGTCACCCGGCCAAGCTCGATCGCCTTGGCCGTGTCCCAAAGCGCGATCTCGCTGGTCCCCGAAGCCAGGCGTGTGGCGGTCCGGTCGAAGGCCCACAGGTCTTCGGTGTCGGACAGGTACTCGCGGTCGAGCAGTCGGCCATCGGGGGCCCAGTGGCGCAGAACGCCCGCCTCCTCGATGGTCCAGAGTGTGCCGTCCGGCGCGTACCGGAGGGCCAGGACTTCGCTTTCCGTGTGGAAGAGCGGCTCGCCGTAGGTCCGGTCCACAAACGTCGGCGGCGTGTGGTAGTCGGCCACGAGGGAGGACAGGAGGATAGCGGGAGAATTCATGGGGTGGAACTAGTGTCCGTAAGTGCCGACGGGTCGGATCGGCGGGGTCAAGCGGAACTTACGGGGCGTCCATACCTTAGCTGGTTTTCGGAACGTTGGGAAGAATCATTACAGTCTAGTTCACTTTTTCGGCGGCTGCGTCGAAGCTCTCGACTGTCGGCCCGGGGCCGACAGCCGATCCTTCACAACCACTTGATGCAAATCACGCCCGCGACAACCAGTACGACCCCGAGAACCCGACCCGGACTGATCGTTTGTTCCGGTAAACCCATCAGGGCGAAGTGGTCGAGCAATACCGAACACAACAGTTGTCCTCCGACGACCAGGGCAATGAACGCGGCCGCACCGAGTCGTTGGGTCAACGCGGCCCCGGCCAAGACGATCATTGCCCCGAGCGGCCCGCCGATCCAGTTCCA
>JANLUE010001165.1:0-2626 GCA_031363325.1 Gemmataceae bacterium | reverse complement strand
AGCCGCTCGTCTGGTGCCATCGCAATGGAGTACCGGAATTGGCGACCGCGCCGCTCGACGCCAACCCGTTTGCCGATGCGACGCCGGAGTTCTACGCGGCGATGGTCGGGGCCGTGAATTTGGCGATGGGCGGCGAGGTGTCCGTGTTGCGGCCGTACCAACGCTTGCAAAAGGCGGACGTGATTCGCCGGGGCCGGTCGATGCCGCTCGAGTGGACGTTCTCGTGCATCAGCCCGGTCGGCGAATCGCATTGCGGTCGCTGCAACAAGTGCGCGGAACGCCGGCACGCCTTCACCAAAGCCGACGTTCCCGATCCGACGGTGTACGCCCAGGAGGCTCGCTGATGTTCCGGGTCACGCGCGAGTTCGAGTTTTGCTTCGGCCATCGGCTCATGGACTACGACGGCAAGTGTCGACAAATCCACGGCCACAACGGCAAGGCGTGCGTCACGCTCGCGGGTGATCGGCTCAATGCGCTCGGCATGACCGTGGACTTCGTCGAGATCAAGCGCGTTGTCGGTACCTGGATCGATGCGAATTTCGACCACACATTACTCTTGCATCAGGATGATCCTCTCGTCGGCGTGTTGAAGTCGGCTGGCGAAAAAGTACTCCCCCTCCCGGTCAATCCAACGACCGAGAACCTGGCGAAGATCATCTACGAGTACGCCAAGTCGAAGGGCCTGCCGGTCGAGGAAGTGACCCTGTGGGAGACGACGTATTCGTTCGCGACGTACCGGGAGTGAGTTGCCATTCCGAACGTCGATCGAGTATGTTGGTGGAACGAAGGAGACTGGGATGACGGCCACCTTGCCAGCGATCGAGCGACTGACCATCGACGAATTCGTTCGTCTGCCAAACGATGGCACGCTTATGGAATTGGTCCGAGGGAGGATCGTTCGAATGACGCCGCCGAGTTCGTTTCACGGCTATGTCTGTGTGGAATTCATTTACGCTCTTCGACACTTTCTCGAAGTGTCCAAGCTCGGGCGATTGATGTCGAATGACTCGGGAGTGATCACCGAAACGGACCCCGACACCGTTCGCGGGCCCGATGTCATCTATCGCAGTTTCGCGACGACTCCAACGACCTTGCCACGGACGGGCTACGTCGACGTTCCGCCGGATCTCGTCGCCGAAGTTCGCTCGCCGGGCGATCGCTGGCCTAGCGTGCTGGCGAAAGTGAGTGAGTATCTCACTTCGGGAATCAAGGTCGTCGTGGTCCTCGATCCGGCGACGAGTTCCGCCCAAGTCTATCGGGCCGAGGGCGCGCCCCAAACGTTCGGCCCGGACGACACGTTCACCATTGCCGATGTGTTCCCCGGCTTCGCGATCGCGACGCGGCGGTTTTTCGATTAGCGTCACCATTTGAGTTCAACCAATCGCCGCGAGAATCGAGTGACCATGTCCATCGTTCGAGCGGCGGCGCTCCTCTTCGCCTTTGTTAGTTCGTCGCCGATGGTCGCTTTCGCGGGCAAGCCCGTTGAATCGGCCGCCGCGCTGGTCGCGGCCGTTCGCGACGCGACGGACGGGGAGACCATCGAAGTCGCCCCGGGCACTTTTGAACTCGATTTCCCCCTGGAGTTAAAGGCGAAGATGACCCTGAAAGGGGCGGGCATCGACAAGACCATTCTCACGCACACGAAGGCCCGGAAGGCGTCCGCGAAGTCTTTGCCCGACCCCGAAATGAAACTCGAAGGATTGGACACGGACGCTTTCCTGATCCGCATCAAGCGCGACACCGCCGGGGTTACGATCTCCGACCTGACGCTGCACGGCCCGAATGTGCACGGTGCCATCTTCGCTTGGTTTCACACGGACTTGCATTTGCACCATTTGAAGATCAAGGAAACGATGTGGTCGGGCGTTCGCACCTTCGGAATGAAGCGAGCCAAAATCCACGACTGCGAGTTCGTCGACGCCGGCGGACGCTGGGACAACGGGAAACCGGGTGTGAAAGGTGGCATCACTGGGGGCGGCCTGTTCGCGATCTGGATGGGCGATTGCGAGATCTTCGACAATCGATTCGTGCGGACCCAAATCGCTCCCGAGCGCGAGTTCTACGGCATCAAAGTTCGCCAGGGCGTTCGTTGTCGCGTGCATCACAACACGATCGAGACCAACTTCTCGATGGAGTTCCCCTTCGAGAACGACGAAGACAATGAAATCGATCATAACGTCTGTCACGGCACGGTGTCGATTCCCAAGTACGCCGGCGGGGTCGTGCCGAAGAGCGGCAAGACGTTTCACATCCACCACAATTGGTTCAAGGACAGCTACTCAATCGAGTTCGTCCGCAACGGCGTGGAGATCGACCACAACCTTTTTGATTTCGATGTGAAATACGATCACGGTAACTTGATTTCCTCGTTTGGCGACGTGGCCGCGAAAGGGCCGCTGAAATTCCACAACAACCTGGTCGGCAACCCCGGTCGTGGCGTGATCTGGATGAACGAGCCATTTGACAACGTGGAAGTCCGCAACAACCATATCGTTTGTCGAAAGACGACGACGCCTCGGACGGACGGGCTCTTCGGGTTCCATCCCAAGAGCGACTTCAAGACGATCGCGATCCGCGACAATCGCATCGAGTGCGAGGGCCAAGCCCGCCCGTTGCTGCGGTCGGT
>JANLUE010001152.1:0-1471 GCA_031363325.1 Gemmataceae bacterium | reverse complement strand
TCCGGATGCGTGGGGCGTTCGCCGAGTCGGCCAAAGTTGTCCGGCGAACGAACGAGCCCGGAACCGAAGTGGCCGGCCCAGATTCGATTGACCATCACTCGGGCGGTCAGGGGGTTGTCCGCGCGGGTGAGCCAGTCCGCGAACTCGCGACGGCCACTGCGATTGGTCCCCAGGTTGAGCGAGACTTCGTTCGTCAGGATTCGCGGGAACCGACGTGCAACCTCCGGCCCGAGTGTCAGATGGTTGCCGCGCAGATGAATCCGCAGGTTCTCGCCCTTCAAGTCTTCGACGGCCATCGCCTCGTCCGCTTTGGGACGAGCCTTCTCGAGCGCGGCCAGCGCTGATTTCAACTTCGTCAATTCGGCATGGCGAGCGGGCTCGACTTCCGCTTCGACTTCCGATGAAACATGGAACGGCCCATCGGGCGCTCGCAGCAGGTTCGCGATGTCGTCGCTCGATGGCGACGCGCCCTTGAGTTTGGCGATCGCGTCGGCCCACGGCTTCAGCAGCGTTGCAAACAGTTTGCGGTCTTTCGCGAGTTTCTCGATCGAGAGCGGTGCGGCCGCGACTTGCTCGGCCGTAACCGGGATCAACGCGAATTGATCGATGTGCGGGAAGGCCCCGTCGCGATCGAAGCGAACGACGTGCTTGCCCGCTGACAGTTCGAGCATTGCCTCGGGCGACCACCGTTGGCCATCGGGGTTCCACGAACCCGTGGCGAAGTTGGCCGCGTCCGTTCGAATGATCTTGCCATCGATCTGCACGCGAATGGGCCGAGCGTCCTGGGCGGCGAAGCGAATCGCCAACTGAAACGCGCCGGCCTTCGGAATGTTCAGGTCGTATTCGCTGAAGTTGGGCATCGGCCCGGCGTTGAGGATCACGCCGATGCCCACCCCATAGCCGGTCGTCAGCTTAAGTACGTTGCCGCGGTCGAACGCTTCGGCCTCGACGCGAATGCCCCCTGGGGGCAGGTTTTTGACTGGGTCGGCGACGGCCAACTTCAACGGGCCACTGCGGCGCTGGGCCTCGAGTCCGGCCGACACGTAGTCGCGCGTTCGGAATCGTTCGACCCAGACTTTGCGCTCGGCCGCGTACGACAGTTTTTCTTCGGCCTCGTCGCGAACTTTGCGGGCGGCCGCGATCATTTTATCGTGCGCGGCGAGCGCGGCCGCGACTTCGGGCGTGCCGATCGGCCGTTCGTGCCACCGCGCGACGACCGAATAATTCTGCATCGCCTTGGTCGAATAGAAGAGGCCGGCCAAACCGTAATAGTCCGCCGCCGTGATCGGGTCGAATTTGTGATCGTGACAGCGGGCACAGCCGAGCGTCAGGCCCACGAAGACCTGGCCCATCGTGTCGAGTTGCTCGTCAACGATGTCCATGCGCATCTTAATCGGATCGTCCTCGGCCAACATTTTCGGGCCGATCACCAGGAAGCCCGTGGCCGTCAACGCGTCGCCGCGCTCGGCGA
>JANLUE010001151.1:0-9229 GCA_031363325.1 Gemmataceae bacterium | reverse complement strand
TGCTTCGCCGCGGGGCCAAGCGCGAGACCGGCAAGCACGTCGAGATTGGCTACGCCCACACGTTCAGCGAGGACGGCACGTTGAACGTCTACACGGCCACGCCGCGGCCGAATCTGCACGTTCGCGGCAATTCTCTGCCGGCGTTCAAACGCGTCCTCGAATGCGTGGCCGGCAAGACTGTGGATGGCAAGCCCGCCCGCCGACTCGGTGAAAGCAAGGAATTCCAATATGTGCGATCGTTGCTGCCGCACCGGGCGGCCGAGGAAGACGCGTTCGTTTACCTTTCGGACGCATTCATTCACCGGCTGGTTGGGGCAACGCTCAAGGTCACGGAACGACGCCGCGTGCAGGTCTACAACCATCTGCGAATGATCGGCCACGCCTGCTTGATGTTCCGGACCGAGTTCGGCCGAGCACCGAAATCGCTGGCGGAATTGACCGAATCGAAATGTGCCCCCGAGAAGTTTGGCGAAGGCGACTTGACTCATCCCGACGGCGGGACGTACTCGCTCGCGGCCGACGGGATGGCCGGGGTGTGTTCGAAGTGGGGTCGAATCGACGCGTTGAAGCCGTGCCTCGAAGGCCTGGTGACCGATGCGACTCACGAGGAAATGGCCGAGTACAACCAGTTCGTCGCGCAGTACAGCGAGTACTGGCGGACGTTCTTCGACCCGATCGCGATTCGCGTAGCCGTCGGCGAGAAGGAACTGCGGCTCGAAACGTTGATCCTGCCACTGATCGACAATTCGATTTACACGATGATGGCCCAGGTTCTCGGCGGGCCGGCCGTCGCGCTCGACACGCTGCCGACGGCGAAGCGCGAGATCGGCGGTGCCTGGCTGCACTTCAACAAGAAGCCGATCCTCGACGCGCTCGGGCCGGACACGAAGCCCGTGGCCAAGGTGCCCGAACCGAAGCGCGGCGGCAAGCCAGTTCGAACGGCCGAGAACGATCTCAAGCAAATCGGCCTGGCGATCCATAACTACCACGACGTAAATAACAAGTTCCCGGCCACGATCCGCGACGCGGATGGCAAGCCGCTCTTGAGTTGGCGCGTGTTGATCCTGCCGTACATCGAAGACGCGGGAATCTACAAACAATTCAAACTCGACGAACCGTGGGACAGCCCGAACAACAAGGCCCTCATCGAGAAAATGCCGAAGACGTTCTCCGGGCCGAAGGGAGCCGGCAAGACGTGCTACCTAGCGCCGTCCGGCAAGGACACGATTTTCCCGAGCGACGACAAAGAGACTTCGATGGCGAGTGTGACGGACGGCCTCTCGAACACGATCATGGTGGTCGAGTCGAACGAGGACGCGGCCGTCATCTGGTCGAAGCCGGACGACTGGGAGTTCGACGCGGCGAAGCCGACGAAGGGGCTCAATCGAGTCGGTTCCGATTTCTTCCTGGCGCTGATGGCGGACGGCAGCACCAAGCGAATTCGGCTCGATGTCGAGCCGAAAATGCTCGCCTGGGCGTTCATCCGAAACGACGGCAACGTTTACTCTCTCGAACCTCGGCCCGCGCCGCGGGCCGAGCCAATCCGGCCCAAGACGATCGGCGACCTCGTCAACGATTTGAAGCAAATCGGTCTCGGCATGCACGGCATGGAGAGCGCCTATATGCATTTCCCACCGGCCGCCTGGGCGTTCGATCCGGTCAAGAAACACCCGATGAGCTGGCGCGTCGCCATGTTGCCGTACATCGAGCAGGACAACTTGTTTCGCATGTACAAGCCCGACGAACCGTGGGACAGCGAGAACAACAAGAAACTGATTCCGTTGATGCCACGCCTCTATCAGGGGCTGAATCCGAAGTTGAACGAGGCATTCAAGACGACGCTCGTGTTGCCGGTCGGCAAGGAAACGATGTTCAAGCCGGACGGGGAGAAACTCAAGATCACCGAGGTGACGGACGGGCTATCGAACACGATCATGGCGACCTTCGCGACCGACGACCGGGCCGTCGTCTGGACGAAGCCGGAGGATTTGCCATATGACCCGAAGGACCCGACGAAAGGCCTGCGGCTCGCGCCAGATGGGTTGTTGGTCGCGATGGGCGATGGCAGCGTTCGACGCTTCGCGGCCAAGATTAAGCCCTCGACGATCGGTCAATTGATGACCCGAGCTGGTGCCGAGATCATCGACATCGACGCCGACGAAGAATTGCCAACCCCGCGTGGCAACCAGGACCGGGCGTTCGTCAACGATTGGTTCCATCTGTCCGACCAGGACAAGGCCGACCTGGAACGCGTTATCGACCTGAACAAAGTACGGCGTTGTCTGCGCGAAGGGATCGGCGATCAGATCGGCTTCCATTTGTACGATGGCTCGCGGATGCTGGACTACGAGACGGCCGGCGTTTTGGGTGGGGGCGCGTTGTTCGCCCGCGAGCGGCTGGGCCCGATTGAGATGTTCGGAGTCGCGGCCGTCGTGCAGTTCCTGTCGAGCCCGGCCGCGATTTCGATCCCCGTCAAGGTCGCGAAGGCCGTCGATGAGTTCCTTGGCGAACTCGACCTGTTGTTCGTGAAGGGTCAACTGCACTCGGCCCTCGACATCGGCCGACTCCGCGACAGCCTCGACTTGTACAAGATGCAAACCGGCGACACCACCGTGCGAGTGCTCGCCATTCGCGGACTCGGGCTGAAGTTGCGTCTGTTCATCGCCCGGATCGGCGACGGCCTTTACATCGCCAATCGACCGTTCCTGATTGACGATTTGATCGCGGCCGCCGGCGGGCCGAAGCCCAAGGGGGACTCGGGCCACGCCCACGTTCGCGTTCGGCCGGAGAACTGGAACGAAGTCCTGCCCGGCTATCGCCTCGGCTGGGCGGAACAGAATCGGGCCGGCTGTCTCGACAACCTGGGCCCGATCGCAAACGCGGCCCGCGGCTGGAACGATCGCGAAGTGAACGCCACGGCGCTAGATCATGTCCGAAAAGTCTACGGCGTCCGCCCTTTCTGCCCGGACGGCGGCACCTATTCGCTTTCGACCAAAGGGGAATGTTCGTGCAGCATCCATGGTGACCCGCGCAACCCGAAGCAACCGGCCGCCCCGTCGGCCGATAGCCCCACGGGCCGATGGCTGAAGACGTTCACGGGTGCTCGTGCGACCCTGACGTTCCAGGAAGACGGCCTGCGAGCGGTCGTGGTCGTCGAGCGGAAGTGAACGCGTGGCGGATACTTCAATCAATCCGCCGCGAACTTCGTGGTGACGCTTCTCTCGCGTCGAATATCCGTCCCGGTCGCCCAGGTTTTCCGAACCCCCTTCGGCCGAATCACCCGCGCGCCGTGCCCGACCGGCGTGACGTGCCGACGAGACGCGACTCCCTTCGCCGGTCCGGGATCGCTTCATCCAGGCGAGCCCGTGGCCCGGCCGATTCAAACCCCGCGGACGCAGCGTCGGCCACTCGCCGACCCGAACCCGCTCGGCCTCGGGGTCTTCATGCCGTCACAACTCCCCGCCGCTCGCGCGGCCCTGATGCTCACCTGGATCTGTCTGGCGATCCCCGCCCAGGCCGACGAGTCACTCCTCAAGGGCCCCGGCAACCCGCGGCGTTCCCAGGCCGTCGATGTCGTCGAGCGAGTGAAAGCATCGGTCGTCAATATTCACAGCGAGCGAACCGTGGCCGACGCCCGGGACGCCGACCGCGATGTCGCCCGAACCAATCACCGCGTGAACGGTATGGGCACCGGGATCGTGATCGACCCGCGCGGGTATTTGATCACAAACTACCATGTGGTCGACGATGTCCAGATGCTCCGCGTTCGCCTACACGATGGCACGACGTTGCCGGCCCGTGTGCTGGCGAAGGATGCCGAGGCCGACCTCGCGGTCATCAAGGTCGAACCGACCAAGCCGCTACCGATCATTCCCCTCGGAACATCGTCCGACCTGATGCTCGCCGAACCGGTGATCGCGATTGGCAACGCGTTCGGCTACGAACACACAGTGACGACCGGGATCGTCAGCGCCCTCAAGCGAGACGTCACGCTCAACAAGGAAGTCTCCTACAAGTCGCTGATTCAGACGAGCGCCGGCATCAACCCCGGCAACTCGGGTGGGCCGTTGCTGAACGTGCACGGCGAACTGATCGGCGTGAACGTGGCGATCCGGGCCGGCGCCCAGAACATCGCCTTCGCCCTGCCGATCGACAACGTGTTGAAGACCGTGGCCGAAATGCTTGGCAGTCGGCGGCGTGGCCAGATTCACGGACTCGTCGTCAAGGACATGGTCGATGCCTCGACGAACCCGATCAAGCGTTGGGTTACAGTCGAACGTGTGGAATCGAACGGTGCCGGCGAAGTGGCCGGCCTGAAGGCCGGCGACGTGGTCGAACGAATTGGCGACGTGACGGTTCTATGTGCGATGGACCTGGAGCGAGCGTTCCTGGAACAACCCGCGTCCGCGAAATTGGCCATCGTGGCCCGTCGCGACAAGGAAACGTTGAAGACCGAACTGGCGTTGAAGCCGGGCCGAATCGTGCCGGGTCTCGCCGTGGCGGCCACCAACGATCCGGTCTGGAAGCGCCTGGGCATCCGAGTCGACGCCGTGACGCCCGATGCCGTCGCCAAGGTGAACAAGGAACTCCGTGGTGGCCTCTCGATCACGGAAGTGAACGCCGATAGCCCTGCCGCCCGCGCTGGCTTCCAGCGCGGCGACATCCTGATCGGCCTGCACACCTGGGAAACGATCTCGACGGACAACGTTTCGTTCGTCTTAAACCACCCCGACCTGACGAGCTTTTCGCCGGTCAAGTTCTTCGTGATCCGCGGCAACCAGCTTCGGCGGGGATACTTGAATGGGCTCGAATGAACCCCATCGGTGGGGCGCGGACGTTCGCGCGGGTCGAAGTGAAATTCGCAATCCGAAGGATTGTTCTGGATTCGCAAGGCTGGAGTGCGTATAGTACCTCCCAGGGTGGCCTTGTCGGCCGCCCGAGATGCCGAACGCGTTCGCAGCTCTCCTCCGACCTTTTTGGTGCCGTAGCTCTGAGTTCTTTCTCTCAAGCCACCTCCCCGGATCGATCGATCGGTGTTGCCGCCAGCCGAAGGGTCGTCCACCCTCGCTGAGTTCGCACGTCTATCCCCGCCGGCCATTGCCGAGCGGGGACGTTGGTTTTCCTGCGCGGCCGGGATACGGCCGCAGTAAGGCGATTGCTGTGAGTAAGAAGCTGTACGTTGGAAACCTGGCCTTCTCGACTTCCGCGGACGACCTCCGCGCGCTGTTCGGCGAGCACGGCACGGTGACCAGCGCCTCGGTCGTGACCGACCGAGAAACGGGTCAGAGCCGCGGGTTCGCGTTCGTCGAAATGAGCGAAGGGGCCGATGCGGCCATCAAGGCCACCAACATGGCCGCGTTCCAGGGTCGCACCCTGACCGTCAACGAAGCCAAGCCGCGTGAAGATCGACCCCGTTCGGGCGGGGGCGGTGGTGGCGGAGGCGGGTACTCGGGCAGCCGCCGATACTAACCGAACTCAATCGTGAAACACCGGCCTCCGCCCTTCGGGTGGGGGCCTTTTTTGTTGAAGGCCCCGGAATTGTCGCGCGGCCAGCCGACGATTCTGGTATCCTCCATTCATCAGGTGGCCACCTTCCCTTTCTGACCCGAGCCTGGGTCATCGACTGAACTGACCATCCGCAGGGCCGATACGTGACGTCGCGCGGAAGGACCGCGCACAGTCGTCGGCCGCTCCGCACAAGGGGTTCGCGCATGGCGGTTTCCTGGTTCTACGGCCGCGGGTCGGACATCACCGGCCCGGTCTCCGGCTCGCAACTCTCGGCCCTCGCTCTCAGTGGCGAACTGCTGCGGACCGACACCGTCTGGCAGGACGGCAACGAACACGGCGTTCCGGGGGGCAAGGTTCGCAACCTGTTCCCCTCGGCCCCGACGATGGAAGCCGAGGCCATCACGGTGATTTCCGAGCCGATCGCGGTCGAACCCGAGACCATCGTCGAGGAAGCGGTTGCTCCGGTCGCGGCGGCGGGCGGACAGATGGCCGGCACTTTGGTGCCGAAGCGGGGCCGGGCCTCGGCGGGCAAAGGAGCTGTCATCGTTGGTCAGGACGGAACCACGGTGAAGTTCCGGATGAAATGTACCGTGTGCGGCCGCGAAGATTCGAGTTGGAAGTCGATCCCAATCCCTCGTGGCATCGCTCGGTCGAGCTTCTACTGCATCAAATGCCGTCGCCGCCGCGAAGCGGAAATTCACGGCTATCAGTAAGCTCGCCAGGGCGGGGCGCGTATAAATGAGGTAGCCACGCGCCTTGCGAGTCCCCGCCGATGTCAACGACCGCCGCCGTCGATCAGGAGAAAACTGGTCTCGGCAACTACTTCATCGCCAACTATCCGCCCTTCGCCTACTGGAAGCCTAGTTACCTGCCCGACGCCCAGGCCGCATTGAATGCGGCCCCTCGGCCCGGAACACCGCTCGGCCTGTACCTGCACATTCCGTTCTGCCGGAAGCGTTGCAAGTTCTGCTACTTCCGGGTCTATACCGACAAGAACGCCAAGGACATCGAGGTCTATCTCGACGCGCTCGTCAAGGAAGTCGAGTTGCTCGCGAAGGCCCCGGTCGTCGGCGGCCGATCGCTCGACTACGTGTACTTTGGCGGCGGTACACCCTCGTATCTGAGTGCGAACCAACTCGATGGCCTGATGACTCGGCTCCGGGAAATCATGCCGTGGGACGCGGCCCGCGAGGTCACGTTCGAGTGCGAGCCGGGCACGCTGCAGAAGCACAAGCTCGAAATGCTCCGCAAGCACGGCATCACGCGCTTGAGCCTGGGCGTCGAGAACTTCAAGCCGGAAATCCTGCAGTACAACGGGCGGGCGCATCTCGAAGAAGAAATCCACCGGGCTTACGGCTGGGCACGTGAGTTGGAGTTTCCGCAGATCAACATCGATTTGATCGCCGGCATGGTCGGCGAGGACTGGGACAACTGGAAGAATTGCATCGTCAAGACGATCGACCTGGCGCCGGATTGCATCACGATCTATCAGATGGAATTGCCGTACAACACGGTGTTTTCAAAGGAACTGAAGGTACTCGGCAACGATGAGCCGACGTTGGCGGTCGCCGACTGGCCGACCAAGCGGGCCTGGGTGCGATTCGCGTTCGACGAACTCGTACGGGCCGGCTATTCGGTCTCGAGCGCCACGACCGTTGTGAAAGACCCCGACCGGACGCGCTTCGTCTACCGCGAAGCACTGTGGCGCGGGGCTGACATGTTTGGGACGGGCGTCGCGTCGTTCGGCCATGTGAATGGCGTCCACATTCAAAACGTCGATACGTGGGAAGCGTACATCGAGCACCTGGACCGAGGCGAGTTGCCGCTTGGCCGGGCGTTCCCGACGACCAAGCGCGATCGTTTGATCCGAGAACTCGTGCTCCTGCTCAAGACGGGCCACCTGGATGTGGACTATTTCCGCCGGAAGCACGGCGTGGACGTTCGCGACGAATTCGCCGACGCGTTCGCCCGCCTCGAAGCCGATGGCTGGCTCATCGTCGCGGGCGAGAGCATCGACACGACCGCCGACGGTCTGATGCAAATCGACCGCCACCTGCCCGCGTTTTTCGACCTGGAATACCGGGGCTCGCGATACGCGTGATCTTTGCGTCTTTGTGGTTCGCCGAGATTGAAATGGCCGACCTGACATTCATGATGGGCAAAGTCGCGGCACCCCTGCCCCCCGACCTGCGTTATTGCCGAAATCACATGTGGTGTCGGGTGGGCGAAGCTACACTCCGATTTGGATTTACGTCCTACGCCCTGCGGCTCATGCAAGATGTCTACTTCCTCGATTGGTCGGTCAACGTCGGCGATGTGCTCGCGTTGAAGCAACAGATCGGCAACATTGAAACGTCGAAGGCCGTCTCCGATCTGTTCGCGCCGATCGCCGGTTCACTCTTGGCCATCAATCAGGACGTGTTGAAAGACCCCTCGACGATCAACGTCGATGGCTACGGTCGTGGCTGGCTATTCGAACTCGTCGGCGATTCGACCAGCACGATGGACGCGCAGGCGTATCACGACTATCTCGCCTCGAACTGGGACCAGACGCAACGAATTTTGAAGGGACAGATGGGGGACTGAGCGAATCGGTTGCCCACGCATCATGGCCGCCCACTCGCGAGCCACCAATACACGATGCCTGCCGGCACGAGCGAAACTTGGACGGCGGCGATCAGCCATCTCACTTTGGGTCGGGAATAGACCCAGGGGCGACTTCCGAGGATCGGTCGCTCCAGGAGCCAGTACATCAGGCCGGCGAGGACCGACGCCCAGATCGTGGCCAATAGGGCGGCGCATCCGAAATAGAGGATCGGCTCGGTCGCGCTCAGCCCGAGTTTGCGGCAGACCGCCAGGGCCGCACTGCAAATCGGCAGATGCAACAGGTAGATGCCGTAACTCCATTTTCCCGCGACCACGCCCGGCTTCAATACCTTCGGCACGTCCACCCGCGTCACGGCGAACGACCAAACCACAACGGTCGTGGTGAGACCCATGACCGGCCCGAACGGATGAAACCAGTTGCCGATCGCGTTCGCGACGACCGCCGCCAGGCCCGCGATGCCGATCCACAGAACTCCGTTCGTTGGCTGCGGGCGCAGAATCGCCAGCACGGCCCCAGCCAGTATGTTCACCGGCAAGACGAACCACGTCCCCGTTTGATCGACGGGAGCGACGCGTCGACCGGGCTCACCGAACATGGCCCCGAAGTCAATCTGCGGCAACACTTCGAATGCCGGCACGCAGGTGATTGCAATCAAGGCGACTAACAGTGTGGCCGTGATGCGCGGGCCGAACATCCAGAAGGCGAGCGGCAGGAACAGATAGAAGTATTCCTCAACGCACAACGTCCAGACGATGCCGAACGGCTCGCCGTGGTTCGGCGAAAGCAGGTGGGCCGTGAACGTGAGATAGTAGCCGAGATTGGCTTGCATGTTGTGCAACATGTCCGGCCGCGTGTTGAGCCCGGCGACGAGCGGCACGCCGAAGAACGCGAGCCCGATCAAGAGCGGCGGGTAGATGCGGAGAAACCGGGCCGCGTAAAACTTCGACAGCCACGCGGGCTTGCCGTAGCCATTGAGGAGCACGGTGCCGATCAGATAGCCGGAGATGGAGAAGAACAGCCCGACGCCGTTGTGCCCGAGGCTCTCGGCCGACCGGTCCGGCCCATACGGAGCCACGTGGTTGACGATCACGAGAGCGCATGCGACAAATCGAA
>JANLUE010001148.1:0-1334 GCA_031363325.1 Gemmataceae bacterium | reverse complement strand
TCGCCGGCCGGAGCATACTCAGGTCGCCGCTGCGGTGTGCCGCGTAATCTTCATTCAGACGAGACAGCTCCGCATCTAGTTCCCGAGAAAATGTTTCCGCGTCCGGTTCGCCGGCCGCGAACTCGATCAGGTACTGGTGGTGGCCGGGCTCGCGGGGGTTCACCGGGAACACCGGGCCGACGTGGAAGTCCAGCACGCTGACCCCGCACACCGCCGCGGCGTGCCCGATTCCGCGCTCGGTCTCCTCTTGAATCAGGTGCTCGCCGAAGGCCGAGAGGAAGAACTTGGTGCGGCCGGTGAAGCGGATGAGCGGCGGATCGCGGCGCTCGAATGTCACCGTATCGCCGACGAGGTAACTCCATAGGCCAGCACAGGTCGTTACGACGACCGCGTATTGCACACCGACTTCCACATTGGCCAGAGCGTGCCGCACCGGCTTTTCAGTTGCTAACTTGCCATCGGCGAATTGATCGATGGGGATGAACTCGAAGAAGATGCCGTGATCCGGGACGACCCGCAGTAGGCGGTGTCGTGGATCCTCGGTGGCGACGAACCCCTCGGATGCCGGGTAGACTTCGCAAGTATGCACATTCGGCCCGAGTTCCTGTCGAAACACTTCACGATACGGATCGAACTTGGTGCCGCCGTGGATGACGAGCCGAAGCGTCGGCCAAATGTCGGCCACGCGCGACTTGCCTGTCACGCGCTTTAGTCGGTCGAACAAGACGAGAATCCAGGCCGGGACGCCGCTGATGGCGGTGATGGGCAGCTTGGCCGACACCTCGGCCAGTCGGAGAACTTTGTTGTCCCAGTCGGCGATCCCGGCCAATTCGCGGGGCGGAAACGAGTAGGGCCGGATCGCGGCGGTGACTTCAATGGCGGCGATCGCACTCAAGTCGCCAGACTGGCTGCCGTTCGTCTCCTTGCGCAGGTCGGTGTTCCCACCCAGGAAAAAGAACCGGCCGTTGAACAGGCGTGCCTTCGGGGCGACATGTCGAAATAGTGCCACCGTCGTGAAAGCAGCCTTACGATTCGATGCCAACATCTCTCTCGAAATGGGAATGTACTTGGTCGTTCCGGACGTTGTCCCAGACGATAGGGCGTAATACGGAATGAAGTCCGGCCAAGTCGCCCCTTCAAGCCGCGGGAAGACCGCTTGCCAGTAATCGCGCCAGAAATCTTCGTAGGTGCGAATCGGGACCGCGGCCTGGTATTGCTCGACGTCGGTGATTCGGTCGAACCCATGATCGCGGCCAAAGCGAGTGCCACGAGCTTTCTTCAGCAATCCAAGCAACGTTTGCCGCTGGACCTCGGGGATGTCCATGCGGTCGAGC
>JANLUE010001132.1:0-4778 GCA_031363325.1 Gemmataceae bacterium | reverse complement strand
GGCGACGGCAACGAGTTCGACATTCGCGGGACCAAGGACAACGTTCTCGTCGTCTTTCACGACGACATGCTCGATCGACTCCTCGACGCCTATGGGGACGTGAGCGAAGTCACCTGGGCCGAACTGCAACGGTTCCGCTTTCGCAATCCCGGCCCGTTCGCCGCGCAATGTCGCATCCCGACTCTTGCCGAAGTGTTCGAGTTGCATCGTCGCCACGCCGGGCTCATGCATCTCGACATCAAGGTGAAGGGCATTGATGGGCCGATTTCCGAACTGCTCACACGCATGGACCTTTGGGACCACGTCGGTTATTGCAATTCGGAGACGGGCGGCGTCATACTGAAAGATTCACACTACCAGCCCAGGCGTTACAAGACCGGCCTCTACGAAGACCACAGCGAAGTTTTCCCCGCTGCGATCGCGGCCGCCCTGAAGAAGCCCGGCGACGGCCTCATCGTGGACGACCCGCGCGGGGTATCGATCGCTCTCGATCGCAAATTGACTCGTCCATCGACTGATCCCGTCGCTCGAAAAGATCTTCGTCCCAAGCTCCAAAACAAAACACGGACTGAGGCCGAGTTGATCGCCGCCTTGCGAGCGGACGATTGGGATCGCGTCGCCGACGCGCCGGCCGATCGCGCCTCGTCGGGCGAGCGAATCCGCAAACGAGCCCGGGCGGCCGAGGAGTTTCTGTCGCTCGAAGCCATTTCGGCCGACGGGTTGGCCGCGCTCGAGGATCGAGTTCGACGTCGAAGCCTGCACAAAGATTGGATGTTTCACGGCTTCGACGGCGCTCAGGCCCTGAGGACGCTGCTCTTGTCCAAATCGCCCAAGGCCGTTGAGTTGGCGCGATTCGTCCTGTGGGGCGACGATCCGGGGATCGAGCCCGTCATCGATCCACGCTGGAAAAACCCGCGTGCTTGGACCGACTTCCGCGTCAAGATGGTCGTCTTCCCGGCCCTGGAGCAGTGCCCCGGCCCCGCCACGGAACAACTCTGTCGCGACTATCTGGCCCTGTCGGACGCGGACGCTCGCATTATCGGCCCGGCCCAATTCGAACAAGCGGGCAAGGCGCTGTTGGCCGTCAGCCCGCGCGAGGAAACGGCGCTTGAGTTGATGAAACACCGCCTGCAAGCCGTCCGCGGCCGGGCCATCCTGGATTGCCTCGCGCACGTCAACCAGGCCTGGGCCAGGAACGCATTGAACCACGGGGCACCCCACGCCTTGAAGTATCTGCCGTGATCCCTGCCCTTGATTCTTCGGCCGCGTCGCGGTACGACTTCGCGGTCGAACCATGCTATTTTGCACGCAGCCGTTTCTGTATTTCTTCCTTGGCGTGTTCGCCGTCTATTGGCTCACGCCGTGGCCGCGAGCCCGCGTCTACATCCTCGTCGCGGCCAGCTTCTTCTTCTACTGGAAGTTCAATCAATACCTGGCGCTGCTCGTCACCGGAACGGCCACGCTCGATTTCCTCCTGGCGCTCGCCATCTCCAAGGCCCGTTCCCGGCTCGAGGGTCGGCTATTGGTCGCGGTCAGCCTGGTCGTAAACCTCGCCGTCCTGATCTACTTCAAATACGCGAACTTCTTTCTCGATTCGCTGGCCCAGGCGTTGCGCGAACTCGGCGCGGAACGTTCACTGCCAGTCTTGCAAGTTATCCTGCCGGTCGGCATCTCGTTTTACACGTTCGAAGCGATCAGCTACACGATCGACGTATATCGCGGCCGGGCCAAGGCCGAGAACAACCTCGCCAACTTCCTGTTGTTCATCCTGTTCTTCCCGCACCTGGTCGCGGGGCCGATCGTGCGGGCGTACGACTTCCTGCCGCAGGTCGCGCGCCGCAAGCGCTGGAGTTGGGTGAAGTTCACCGTCGGCGGGCGATTGATCTTGTTGGGGATGGTCAAAAAAATGGTGATCGCCGACCGGATGGCCTTGATCGTCGATCCGGTGTTCGAGAACCCGGCCGCGTTCAACTCGGCCACCATCTGGATGGCAACGATCGCCTACGCGATTCAACTGTATTGCGATTTCTCGGGGTACAGCGACATCGCGCTCGGAACGGCTCGGATGTTGGGCTATCGGCTCGTCGTCAACTTCAACATGCCCTATTCGGCCGCGAACATGACGGAACTGTGGCGACGCTGGCACATTTCGCTTTCGACCTGGATTCGCGACTACGTGTATATCCCCCTGGGGGGCAATCGTGGTTCGGTGTTGCGAACGAACTTCAATCTGCTGGCCGCGATGACACTCTGTGGCCTGTGGCATGGGGCCAGTTGGACGTTCGTCGCCTGGGGGGCAATGCACGGCGGCTTCCTGATCGTGCATCGCGTATTCCGGTCGGCCGTCGGGCGAATTCCACTTCTGGAAACAATCCCTGGAACGATTCTCCGGGTTGCCATCACATTTCTGGCCTTCGCATTGGCCGCCGTCCTGTTTCGAGCGCCGACATTTGAAATTGCGACAGCCGTTTACAAGCGGCTCGCGATTCCAGGTGCTGGGTACAATAGCCCGGTGCCCGCGGCGAACCTGGAATTTGGCGTAGGCGTAGGCCTGATGTTGATCGGCCACATACTTGGTCGATGGCCGCGGACATGGGCGATCTGGAACCGCGTGCCGCCGCCGGTCCGGGGCCTGGCGTTCGCGGTCGCGTTGTTCTTCGTATTTCTGCTGCCGCCGGCGAATTCCAAGATGTTCATCTATTTTCAGTTTTGAGGGCGTTCGATGAGCACCCCGTTGCCCCGTCGTCGAGCGGCCCGAACGGAAGCGATCTGGACGCTGAGCGGCTTCGCGCTCATCAGTACGGCGTTGTTCGTGGCGATCGACACGCGATATTCACACTGGTACGACGAGGAATATGCCAAACGGCGCGAACAGTTCCAGGCCCGCGTGGCCGAAGAGCCGGATCGGCCGGTGTTGATGGTCGTCGGTAGTTCGCGGATCCTTTGCGGATTCCTGGCGACGGAAGTAGGCGACGTGCCGGACCCGGCGACCGGCCAGCGGGCGCTGGTGTTGCACAATTCGCACCTCGGCTCCGGGGCGCGCATGAACCTGATGCTCGTCGACCGGTGCGTTCGCGACGGCGTGCGGCCGAAATGGGTGGTGATCGAACTCGTGCCGGGAATTCTGTTCCACGAAGCATTGCACATGCGCACTGTCTCGATGGCCGACCTCAAGCTCATTCTCCCGTTCACCAATCAAGGGCGTGTGATTTACGAACTCGCGCGCGAGCGAGTGAACATCGTTTATAACATGCGCATGAACCTGTTGCGCAACACCGTCCCGGCACTGGAAACCGTCGTCGATGCCAAAGATGTCGTTCGCGTGAATCGAGTTGGCGACGACGACAACTGGTCGCGCATCGATCATCCGACGCCGGAAATGAAAGAGGTTCAGACGAAGAAGGCGACCGACTACTATCAGGCCCGCATGGGCAACTTGCAAATGCGCCCCGAGTTGGCCGACGCGACCCGCGAGATGGCCCGCTATTGCCGACGAAACGGCATCGGCCTCGCGTTCATCATCACCCCCGAGGACAGCCGATTCCGCTCGTGGTACGGCCCAACTTCTGAGGCGACGTTTCAGGAATTCGCGCAATCGCTCCGCGCGGAATTCGGCGTCCCCATTGTGGATGGCCGACAGTGGGTCGAAGACAAATACTTCGTCGACCCGCATCACCTCATGACGGAAGGCTCGCGGCGATTCACAGCGCGCCTCGAGCGCGAAGTGTTGGGCCCATTGGTGCGCGGGGAGTTGAAGATGACGCAGGCCCCATGAATCGAAATGGAATCTTGTTGACGGCCGACGAGCGCGGCCTTACAGTGGTTTTCTCACCACCGACTCGACCCGCGCCAGAGAATCGTCATGCCCAGCACATCCGGGGCCACCGCCCGCCAACTCCGCATTGAGAACCTGGAAGATCGCACGGTCCCGGCGACCTACACGGTGACGAACCTCGGCGACAACGGCGGCGTCAACCCGGCAGCCTTCGCTGGGACCGGCACGCTTCGCCAGGCGATTATCGACTCGAACTCGGACGGCAACTCGGACACGATCGCGTTCGCGATTGGCACGGGAGCCCATACGATCGGCCTGGCGGCCGCGCTGCCGACACTCCTTCGACCGGTCACGATCGACGGCACGACGCAGCCGGGCTACGCGGGCCAGCCGCTCGTGACCGTGACCGGTGCCTCGGCCGGTTTGGGCGTGAACGGGCTGACGGTGCAGACTCGAGACAGCGCGATCAAGGGGCTGGCCCTCTCGGGATTTTCGGCGTCGGCGATTCTGTTGAACAGCGCCGACACGTACCGCGTGAGAATCGAGGCCAACACGATTGCGGCGAACTCCGGGGACGGAATTCGGGTCGAGGCCGCCGCCTCGGATGTCACAATCACCGGCAACTTGATTCAGCAGAACGCCGGCCAGGGCGTCGCGGTCGCGGGAACCGGAACGGATCGCGTCACCATTGAATCGAACACGATCGTCTCGAACGCGGGATTCGGGATCGATTTATCCGCGGGCGGGACGGCCTTCGGTCCCGGAGTCAATCGCCCGTTCGGCGTCGCCCCGGAAACAGTCGTCCTGGCCGACGTCAACTCGGACGGGCATCTCGATTTGATCGCCTCGCAGGGTCAAAGCGGCAACTTCGTCAGCGTATTTCTCGGGCTCGGCAACGGCACATTCGCGTCCGAAGTCAATTACGCCACCGGTGTTCGGCCGGTCTACGTCGGGGTTCTCGACGTGAACGGGGACGGCACCCTCGACCTCGTGACGATGAACT
>JANLUE010001076.1:0-3552 GCA_031363325.1 Gemmataceae bacterium | reverse complement strand
CGTTAGCCGCGAGGCGCTAGCCGAGCGCGTCCGCGGATTCCGAGGAATACGTTCGAATTCGCCGGACGACTCCGAGCGCGGATTGCGCGGGATACATTCGAACTCGGGAGAAAACTCCGGACTTGCTTCGGGCAATTTTGGGACGCGCTCGGCTAGCGCCTCGCGGCTAACCCTCTTCCTCCACTGTTGGATCTGGCCGAACTTGATCTTCTGGTCGCTGCCCGCGCAGCACAATGTTCGATACGTCCTGCCGCTGTGCCCGGCGATCGCGGCACTTGGGATCATCGGCGCGATGCGTTGGTTCGAGCGAACGTCACCGCGATTCAATCTTCGCTTGGTCGCCACGATTCTGGTTCTTTGGGCTGGCACCAAGATCGTGTTCGTCGAAGCGATTGTGCCGGCCCGAACCGCCGACCGCAACGCCGAGGCGACCGGTCAAGAATTGGCTCGACTTGTTCCGCACGGCGAACTACTGTACTTATGTAAACTGAAAGACGAAGGAGTACTGTTCTACTTCGGCCGACCAGCGCGGCGATTCACACCGACGAATCGGCCCAACGAACCGTACTTCGCCCTGTTGATCGAATCGGAATGGGCCGAGCGACAGTCACTTGGTTCGGTGAGCCTGATCGCCACGCTGGTCGATCAGCAGAAGGCCCCGCTCTATCTCGTACGCGTGTCCTCGGGAGACGACGACCAATGCCTGGACCCGCCGTACCACCCGATTCGGCCATCCTCTCCGTCAGTGCCCTGAGCCAACGACTCAAGGGGGCCGCCGAGCAAGCGTGCTGGGATCTTTGGGTTTCCGGAGAAGTTTCGAACATCAACCGCCACTCCTCCGGACACATCTATTTTTCCATGAAGGATCGCCAAGCGACGTTGCAGGCCGCGTTGTATCGGAGTGTTGCCGTTCGGGTTCGATTCGATTTGCGCGACGGAATGACCATTATCGCCAAAGTGAAAGCAAGCGTTTACGAGCAACAAGGTCGACTCCAACTCCAAATTGTTGAAATACATCCCAAGGGCATCGGGGCCCTCGACCTCGCCCGACAACAACTCGAAGAAAGCCTGAAGAACAAGGGCTATTACGATCCGCGGCGCAAGCGGAAGTTGCCGAAGTTTCCGAAAGCGATTGCACTCGTGACCAGCCCGACCGGGGCGGCCATTCGCGACATGCTCGAATTGCTGTCGCGGCGTTGGCCATCGGCCGCCGTCACCGTTGTTCCAGTACGAGTTCAAGGCGACGAGGCCGCCCGCGAAATTGCCGACGCGATCCGGCGACTGAACCGACTTCGCGCGGCCAATACGATTTCGATCGACGCGATGATCGTCGGTCGCGGTGGGGGTAGCCTCGAAGACCTCTGGGCGTTCAACGAAGAGATCGTCGCCGACGCGATCTTCGCGTCCGCGATCCCGGTCATCTCGGCCGTCGGCCACGAAACGGATGTCTCGATCGCCGACATGGTGGCTGACCATCGCGCCTTGACTCCGACACACGCGGTCATGGATCTGACCCCCGACCGCGACGAACACCTGCGCGGGCTCGTCGACGCGAAGAATCGCCTGCGATCGGCACTGACCCGGCGAATCGCCCAGGCTCGCCAGCGGGTCGATGCGCTTGGCGCACGCGCCGCGTTGCGTCGGCCTCACGATCGGCTCGATCAACTTCGGCGACAGATTCAAGACCTCGGCGCGCGACTGAATCGGGCGACCGTGTCGAAGTTGGAACGCGATCGAACTCGAATCGCGAGCCTGGCCGACCGATTGCAAACGCTCAGCCCACTGAACGTGTTGGCCCGCGGCTATAGCGTGACGCAGATGGCCGATGGTCGAGTCGTGCAGTCATCCGAAATGTTGCAACCGGGCGACGTGATTCGATCGCGCCTGGCGAGTGGTGAAGTGACGAGCCGGGTCGAATCGGTGCGATCCGCGGAGGAGTTGCCGTGACCGAGACGTTCGAATTGGCCCTGGCCGAGCTGGAAAGCATCCTGCGTTCGCTCGAAGACGGTTCGACGACGCTTGAAGAAGGGCTGACACGCTACGAACGCGGCGTCGCCCTGTTGAAGCAATGCCACGGCTTCCTGCAAAGTGCCGAGCAACGGATCACACTGCTGGCCGGAGTCGATTCCGAAGGCAAACCAGTCCTGCGCCCCTTCGACCACACCTCGGCGACGGAGGCCGAACCGAAACGCCGACCGTCAGTACCGACGGCGGGGCGACGACCGGACGGGTTGTATTGAAGGAAGAATCGGCCACGGATTTGCACGAATCGAACACGAATGAAAAACTTCAGATTTGGTCATGTCCATCCGTGTAGATCAGTGTGAATCCGTGGCCAAAATAGATGGGCTATCATTCCACGCGTTACGCTCATTCTAGATGTCTTCGACAGATTGAACATGCGGGCCGACGACTGGAAGGGTCATATTGAGGAAACAATCTGCCACGGATTTACACGAATCAAACACGGATAAGATCTCTAATTTGATCATTTCCATCCGTGTGTATCGGTGTCAATCCGTGGCTTACATTGATCGGCCATCACGTCATTCCACGCGTCGCGTTCCTCATTGATGTGACGATCGACTTCTTCGACAGTCTGAAACAGGCGATGTCCGTTCAGGCCGGCGACAATATCCAGAATTTTCGACACTCCTCGCTGAACACGACAGCGAATCTGGGCTGAGTGAGGCGAATGGGCTTGTATGACAGGGGTTTTTCGCGGTCCCCGCATGCGGAAACCGACTTACCGTCGGTCGAGAAAGCCCACTCCTTCGGTGAAGCGAAATCACCGCATTTTCAAGCTCGAAGTTGCCCAGAGTCCCAAATTGCCTGTCGTGTTCAGCGAGAAGTGTCGAATTTTCCGTCCATTTCGAGGTGGTGTTTCCGTCTTGAGCACGAAGACTTGAACCTCATCCCCTTCGGCAAATTCCGGCGTGGACACTTCGATCCGCCGACCGGAAAGCACCGTCGCGGTCGCTTGATAGGCGGTTTGCATTCACTTCTCCCTGGTTCCTCGAACTCCACACTTCATGATACACCAATCACACGCGAATCGCCCCCTCCGCCAAGTCCCTTACCCCTTCGCCGCGACGGAACAGCCGGGCTCTGCCGATGAGTTCCACGCTCCCATCCTCGACGCGTAGAAGGCTCGCTTCCCAGAGGCCGATCACGGGCGTGTCGTTTTCTTCGTGGAACTCGCGGATTCGATCGTCGCGGGTTTCGCCGAAGTGTTCCACGTACTCGTCGTCGGAGCGAACGAAGCTTTGGCCCGAATAGTAATGGGGGTTGATCTGGAACGGCACCAGGCCGAGGGCGTCGAACGATTCCGGTTCGATGCTGATCTCGCAAGTCAGATGTGATGGATCGGTCGTGCCGTCGCCCCACTTCGGACGCGAACCGGTCGCCAATTCATACAGCGTAATGGCGGCGGCGTACCGCTCGGCGTGCAAGTCCCATCGCGCAGGCTTTCGCAACGGCAACAGCGGGTCGAGGTACTCGCGCGTGCCGGCTCGAATGTTCTCCGGCGAGGTGCGCGACAGCGAGAAGTCG
>JANLUE010001066.1:0-3611 GCA_031363325.1 Gemmataceae bacterium | reverse complement strand
CGGGCGGGGGCGCCGCGCCGAGTTCGGCCACGTTGACGCGCCGGGAGCAATCCCTCGATCTCGTTTTAACTGGCGACATGTGGGCGACTTGGGCCGTCACCGATGGGGACATGAGTAGTATCCAGGCGCTGCAGCCGACGGCGGGGCATGATTCGTTTTCGTAGACCACAGCTCGCCGGTGCCCCGCCGCTGCTGAGCTGGGTCGTTCGGCGGCATCGAGTACTTAACCCACCACAGGAGTGTTTCGATGACGAGTCCAGTTGATCGCCGGGCGTTTCTGGGAACGACTGCGGGTGCGGCGGTACTCGCGGCAACTTCTCCAGCGGCGGAGCCGAAAGCGAAGCGAGTCAAGGTCGGCGTGATCGGTTGCGGCAGCGTCGCCCGGCTCTACATCCCGCACCTGAAAGCCAGCCCACACGTCGAACTCGTCAGCACATGCGACAGAATTCCGGAGCGTGCGGCCGAGAGAGCGAAGAAGTTCGAGGTTCCCAACCAGTACAAGAGCATCGAGGCCATGCTCGCCGGGGCGGAGTTTGAACTGTTCGTGAACCTGACCGACATGCAGGAACACGAGCACCTCAACAAACTGGCCATCGAAGCCGGCAAGCACGTCTGGAGCGAAAAGCCGATTGCCAACTCGCTGGCCGCCGGTCAGAAATTGCTCGCCCTGGCGAAGCAGAAGAAGGTGCGGGTCTGGGGCGCGCCGACGGTCGTGAATAGCCCGCAATTCGAATTCATGGCGAAGACCCTCGCCGACAAGAAACTTGGAAGGGTCTCGGCCGCCCACGCGACCTACGGCTGGTCCGGCCCGAACTGGGCCGATTTTTTCTACGCCGAAGGGGGTGGCAGCATGCCCGATCTGGGCGTCTACAACCTGACGACGCTGACCGGTTTGTTCGGCCCGGTGAAGTCGCTGGTGGCGATCACCAGTATCATCACGCCCGTGCGCCGCATGGCGGGCGGTGGGGATCTTAAAGTCGTGGCCGAAGATAACGCCATGGTTACCATGGAACACGCGGGCGGGACACTGTCGCACATGCAGTGCGGGTTCAATTATTTCAGCGCGCACGAACACGACGACCCCAACCAATCCCTTCTGACCGTGGCCGTCACCGGGTCGAACGGCGTCATGAACCTGGCCGGGTACGACTGGGCACCGAAGCACGTCCAACTGGCGACGGGCGACGCGCCGAAGCCAAAAGCCTACGCGACCGACGCGAAGGGGTACAAGTGGGAACAGGGTGCCTCGGTCGTGGCCGAGTGCCTGGCCACGGGCAAGGAGCCGCGCTTTACCCCGGAACACGCGCTGCACGTCGTTGAGATCATGACGGCGGCCCGCGAATCGCAAAAGAAGGGGATCCGGGTCGGTCTAACCTCGACCTTCAAGTGGCCGATCGCCGAGTAGCCACCGGCGTTCCGAGGCAATGGCACGCGATTGCGAGCCATGCCGAACCGTCTTATGTCCCATCCGACTTGAATAAGAAATAGAAATCCCCGGCGGCGTCGTATCGAACGACGTATGTCTATTGGTTGATTCAAGCCGTTCGGCCTTGCGACCTCTGCCGCGGCTGCGAACCGAAATTGCCGACTGGTCAACCCGAGTCAACGAAAGACAACGAGCCGTCGACTGGCAATTCACCATCGACAACGCGAGGGTCAAACTCAAGCGGCTCTACCCGAAAATTTAGTCTGGACGGAACGCTCGGATACGGCGATGACGGGCCGTGTTGCATTCCCCACGACAAGGCGTTCGCCGAGGGCGGGTACGAACCGGGCGCGGTGGTCGTTCGTGGGTGCCGGTGTCGAGAAGCAGTTGAACGATGCGATTGCGCGTGGGTCGACTGGCGAAGAGTAACGACTGGGGAGACCGACTGATGCTGAATCGGCGCGAGTTCGCAATGGTGGGGCTGGAGGCGAGTGTCGGTGGTTCTTGTGCCGTGCCGACATTCGCCGAAGAATCGAAAGGGGCCTTTCGTCGGCGCGGGTTGGTCCTTCTGCCCGAGGACACTTCGTTGCCGAACTGGCCGGAGCGGGCGAGGCGGGCCGGGCTGACCACTCTCGCGCTGCACGAATTCAACTTGATGGGCATTCTGTCCTTCGCCGTCAGCGACGCCGGACGGGCGTTCCTCGACCAGTGCCGGGTTGCGAAGTTGGAGATCGAGTACGAACTGCACCTGATGTCCGACCTGTTACAGCGGTCCCTGTTCGCTCAACAGCCCGAATGGTTTCGCATGAACGAGAGCGGGCGGAGATCGGCCGATGCCAATTGTTGCGTGCATTCTCAAGCGGCGTTGGATCACATCGCGCGCAACGCGGCGGTCGTCGCGCGGCTGTTGCCGAGTACCAGCGACCGCTACTACTTTTGGGGGGACGACGGCGCGAGTTGGTGCCGATACCCCAAGTGCAAGGAACTGAGCGACAGTGAGCAGGCGGTCGTAGTCGAGAACCGCATCGTGAAAGAACTTCGGAAAGACCGTCCTCGAGCCACGCTGGCCCATCTCGCCTACCACCGCACCCTGCCCGCGCCAAAACAGGTCCGCCCCGACAAAGGTCTCTTCCTGGAGTTCGCCCCGATCGACCGGGCTTATGGTGCGATCGACGATCCGAGCTACAAAGGGGCGGCCGGTTCCGGCGTGTTCGTACCACTGAAGGACCGGGAGTTCCGCTTTCGCCCGCAGGACTACTCCAACGGCCAGTTGCTGGATTTCTTGGACGCCAACCTCGAAGTTTTTCCGAAGGAGACCGCTCAAGTTCTCGAATACTGGACTGATGTGTCGGTGGTCTCTCGCAAGAAGCCGTCCCGAAAACAACCGTTCGATCCCGCCGTCATGAAGGCCGACCTGATCGAGTACCGCAAGCGGGGCCTCACGCAAATCTCCAGCTTCGCGGTCTGGGTCGATGCCGATTACGCCCGACGTCACGGCGAGCCGACTTTCATCCAAGACTACGGCGACTTGCTGCGTTAGCCCCGAACAATCGCCAGCTCTGCCCCACGACGGGGCTGGGCCACGGGCGGATCGGTACTACGGCCGAGAATGCTCGTGGCGTGCAGATTGACGCGGCAGTAGTATTGGTGCTGGGTGTTGTAGACCATGACTCGTGTCCTCGTTGGTTAGGGTTGTTCAAGGGTGTGCGAACCTATACGCTCACGCCGAAAGACGGCGGGGTCGAGTTCTCGTTGACGGAGGTGTTTTCGGGGTTGATGGCCCCGCTCATCACCCGGTCGATCCCCGACCTGCAACCGTCGTTCGTCGAGTTCGCCGCCGCGCTCAAGCGTCGTGCGGAGAACGGCGCTGCGTGATACCGAAAGTGGAGATCGCAAGATGGCCAAGAAAGCAACCGAGAAGGCGGTAGCCGCCACGCCCAAGTCGGCGAAAGTCGCGAAGTCGGCAGCCGTTGGCACGCGCGAATCGCCGTGGGTGCTCCGGACACCTCCCGGTACTTCGGAGTTCACGGCGTACCGCGACGAAGCGGCCGAACCGCCGGCATTGGTGGTACAAGTCGGCAAGACCGAGTTGCGCTATCAGTTGCGGTGCCTGACCGATCTGCACGCCATGCTGAAGGAACATGGCGACTGGATGTTGCTGGGGAGTGCCGACGAGCAGAAGTCG
>JANLUE010001046.1:0-3117 GCA_031363325.1 Gemmataceae bacterium | reverse complement strand
GGTTCATGCCGCCGCAGGCGTTGCTGACGATGAGCGTATCGCAGCCGAGCGCCTTCATCACGCGGACCGGGAACGTCACCTGCTGAAGCGTGTAGCCCTCGTAGTAGTGGAACCGCCCCTCCATGGTCACGACCGACTGGCCGGCCAGCTTGCCGCACGTCAGTCGGCCGGCGTGCGACTCGACGGTCGAACGCGGGAAATGCGGAATCGCCTCGTAGGGAATGGTGGCTTCGGCCGTCACGTCCTCGGCAAGCGCCCCGAGGCCCGTTCCGAGAATGATCCCGACTCTTGGCGCGCCAGCCCACTTCGTCCGGATCGCGGCGACGGCTTCCTGGATTTGGTCGTACAGGGTGGTCATTGGTCCTTGGTCCATGGTCATTGGTCGGCACGCACGTCGCCCACGTAAACTGTCTTGGCGAACCAATGACCAATGACCAGTGACGAACGACCAATGGCCGTAAATCTTCCCCCGCAGTACCACGACGCCGAGGCGGAATACAAGCGGGCCCGCACGCCCGATGAGAAGCTCGCGGCCCTCAAGAAAATGTGGGTCATTCTGCCGAAGCACAAGGCCAGCGAGAAAGTCCAGGCGATCCTCAAGACGAAGATCAGCGAAGTTTCCGACGATGTCGAGGCGGCGAAGTCCGGGCCGAAGAAGGCGACGACTGGCTACAAAATCCCACGTCAGGGGTCCGGGACGATCGTATTCCTCGGCGGGCCGAACGGCGGCCGGAGCAGCCTGTTGCGGAAGCTCACGAAGGCCACGCCCGAAGTCGCGCCGTATCCGTTCACGACCCGCGAGCCGAGCCCCGGCATGATGGACTGGGAGGACGTGCGGCTGCAACTCATCGACCTGCCGCCGATCACGGCCGATTTCTACGAAACATATGTGACCGACTTCGTTCGCACGGCCGACGCCGTTGCGTTGGTCGTCGATCTTGGCGACGACGACGGCCCATTCGCCGTCGAGACCGTCTTCGAACGACTGGCGGGTAAGAAGATTCACTTGGTCGCTTCGCCACCGACGGTCGACGACGACCCGACCGTGTTCCACGTGCGAACGCTGATGATCGCGAACAAGGTCGATGCGGAAGGGGCGGGCGATCGCCTCGAGATTCTTCGCGAGATGATCGGCGAGAAGATGCCGATCCTGCCCGTCTCGGCCGAGCGCGGCGACGGGCTCGCCGAATTGCGAACGCGTTTGTTCGGGCTCCTGGAGGTGATCCGCATCTACGCCAAGCCGCAAGGCAAGCCGGCCGACATGACGGCCCCGTTCACGATTCCGATCGGCGGCACCGTGTTGGATTTCGCCGAGAAAGTCCATTCGGATTTGGGCGAGACGTTGAAGTCGGCCAAGGTCTGGGGCTCCGCGCAGTTCGACGGCCAAACGGTGAAGCGCGACCATGAACTGAAAGACCGCGACGTTGTCGAGTTATTAATGTGAGGGCTCGAAGTCATGCGAATTCGTTTATCGATGCTCGCCCTCGTCGCTCTCGCTGGTTCGGCGTTCGCCGACGAGCTTCGGGTCGGCGTCGCCGTCGCGGACATCACGCCGCCGACCGGCTATCGCCGGGCCGGCAACTACACCGAACTGGTGAGCACCGGCACCAACGACCCACTTCTGGCCAAGGCGATCTATTTCGAGCAGGGCCGCGAGAAGTTCGCCCTCGTCGTGTGCGATCAGACGGGGCTCGCCCGCGAATCGAGCGACGAGGCCCGCAAGCTCGCGGCTCGGCTGGCGGAGTTGCCCGAAGATCGAATCGTCCTGACCGCGACGCACACGCATGGCGGGGCGTTGTTCAACGACCCGATACTTTCGACGTTATTCCACGAACGAGCGCTGGCGCGCGACGGCAAGGACCCGCACTTCTTCCCGGACTATCCGAAGGAGTTCGCGGCGAAGTGCGCTCAGGCGATCGCCGACGCCCGCAAGAACGCCCGGCCGGCGCGCCTGTCGGCCATGTCGACCAAGGTGCCGGGACTCGCGTTCAATCGACGCTACCACATGAAGTCCGGTCCCGTACGCATGAACCCGGGGAAGTTGAACCCGGACATCGTCCGCGCGGCCGGGCCGACCGACCAGGAATTCCCGATCCTGCTCGTCCACGATGCGGCGACCGATCGGCCGTTCGCGAGCCTGTCCGCGTTCGCGATGCACGTTGCGGTCTATGGGGGGCCGAAATTCGGGGCCGACTTCCCCGGCCATCTGCAAGAGAAACTGCGTGGCCGATTCGGCAAGGAGTTCGTCTCGATCTTCGCGGCGGGGACGGCCGGCGACACGAATCACGTTAACTACCTGTCCAAGGAGATGGACCCGACGCCCGAGCAGATCGGCGAGCGGCTGGCTGAACAGTTCAACGCGGCCGTGCCCGAGTTGAAGCCGATCGTCCCCAAGCTCTCGGCCAGTCGCAGTACGATTCAATTGCCGCTCCACCCCGATCGACCCGACGACCTGGCGCTCAGCAAGGATCGACTGATCGGCGACGCGAGCCGCAAGGCGGACTTTCTGACGCAGGTCGACGCCTATCGCATATTGCTCGTGAACCACCTTCGCAAGAACCACGGCGACGCGTTGCCGACCGAGATCAACGTTGCTCGACTGGGCTCGGAAACGGCCCTGGTCTTCTTGCCGCACGAAGTGTTCGTGGAGTTCAGCCTCGGGATTAAGGCCGACTCGCCGTTCAAGCAAACATGGGTGATCTCGCTGTCCCGCGACGTGGACTTCTACGTGCCGACCCGCAAGGCGTTCGGCGAAGGAAGCTACGAAGTCGTGAACTCGCCGCTTAAACCAGGTGCCGGCGAAGCGATGGCCGAAGAGGCCGTTCGACAGTTGAAATTACTGGCGAAGTAGGCCCTATTCCCCGATCGACGCCTTGTACAGGTTCAATGTCAAGTGCGCCTGGCCCTGGTGATGCGCTTCGTGCCAGGCGAGCAGTTGGAACCACGATTCGTAGTTCCACGGGGCTTGTTCGTTCGGCTTGTTCGGCAGGTCGGCGTCGGTCAGCGATGCGAGATGATCGAGCAGCGCCGTGCGACGTTCGTTCAAGTAGGATCGGATTTCGTCGAGCGATGGGATGTTGTCGTCCGGCGTGCTGCCGCCGGCGAAGCGCTTCACGT
>JANLUE010001033.1:0-10402 GCA_031363325.1 Gemmataceae bacterium | reverse complement strand
GACTTCGATGTTCTCCGTATCGCAGACGACAATCGCGTCGGACTGCAAGCGTTGGTGGTGCCGTTCGAAGAACTGCATCAAGTTCTTCGAACCGACTTCCTCCTCGCCTTCGACGAGCATCTTCACGTTGACCGGCAACGTGCCATCCGTCTTCAGGTAGGCCGCGATTGCGGCCAGTTGCGCGACGATCGCCCCCTTGTCGTCGGCCGACCCACGCGCGAACAGTCGGCCATCGCGTCGCGTGAGGTGCCACGGGTCGCTTTGCCATTGTTCGCGATAGTTGATGGGTTGAACGTCGTGATGCGCGTAAAGGAAGACAGTCGGCTTGCCCGGCGCGTCGAGCCATTCGCCGTAGGAGTACGGCAAGCTGCCGCCGACGCGCAAAACGTCCACGTTCTGCAGGCCCGCCTGACGCATCTGCTGGCAGGTCAGATTGGCGGTGCGTTCGATCTCGGGGCCGTGTTCGCCATCGGTGCTGATGCTCTGGATCGCGACCAGGTCGGCGAGGTTGCGGACGATCTCTTCGTGGTTCTTGTCCAGCCATTCGAGCGGCAGCATGGGTCGCCTCCTTCGTCCAGGTTCGCGGTAAGTGAATGGTATCCCGGACGCGCGGGCGGGGCAAATGGACCGAGGGGCACCTTCGGTTCTACGCCTGTTTCCACGGGAGTTCGTACGGTCGGCAGTCGACGAGGCCGCGGAGGAATGTTTCGACGTTGGCGGCGAGGATTTGCGTGTCGCCGGACTCGGAATCGATGTGGGTGATGCGCGGCTCGCCGGTTGGGCCGCACTCAGTGTAGTCGAGGAAGACGCCATCGTGGCCGGCCGTCGGCGTCCAGCCGATGAAGATGCCCACTTCGGGGAAGCCCGCTTGCTCGATCAGGTGCCGACTGCCGAGCGTGGGGGAATCGATCCCCCAGCGATCGCCGATTCCGACCAGGATGTTGACGCGCACGTGATTTTCCGACCAGAGGTGGCCCGCGATCGGAAAACACTGTCGCTTCGGCGCGCCGCCGTTCTTGACGCGGAGCAAGCTCAAATAGGCCGCCGGCAACTTGTAGCCGAGCAATCGTTCCGCCTGCGCGACCATCGCGTCGGTCAAGGGCGGGCTGGTGTAATGTTCGGACGGATCGAAGAAATCGGTCCAGTCGGCGATCGGCATGAAACCCTCGCCTGTTCACGAACGAAACGCGGACTCGAACGGCTCGGCCGGGGGCCGATCCAGCGCAAACACTTCGAGAGGCAGGAACGGGGGACGGCCCGTCAGCAGTTCCGCCATGACCCGCCCGGTCGCGACTGAAAGCTGGATGCCCGCGCGAAAATGGCCGCCGGCCACGAACGCGTTGGCGAAACCCGGCACCGGCCCAAGGAACGGCAGTCCGTCCGGCGTTCCCGGCCGCAGGCCGCACCAGGTTCGTTCGACCTCCGCTATCCGCAAGCCCGGCACGAGTGAGCACGCGAAGTCGATCAGCCCGGCCACGCCCGATTCGGTGTTCCGCTTCTCAAAGCCCGCCTCGGGTTCTTCCGTCGCGCCGGCCAGAATTCGGCCATCGTCCCGTGGCACGAGGTATCGTTTGCCAACGGACACGATTCGCCGCAACAACGGACGTGGGGGGCGGAACAATACGATCTGGCCGAGGACCGGGTGAATGCCGGTGCGAATCCCCAGTGACGGCACGATCGAATCGGCCCAGGCCCCGGCCGCGATCAGGAAACGACCCGCCGGGTACGCCGTCCCCGATTCGTCCAGCGCGGCGATGAGACGGGCGCCAGCGCGGCGAAAGTCACGGATCGCGATGTGTTGATGCGTTCGCACGCCGACCGACTCGCAGGCCCGTTCGAGCGCCCGCAAGTGCCACGGGTTGCGGACCTGGGCCATGCCGGGCAGGTCGATCGTCGCGCCGAGCGGTTCGAGCCCCGGTTCCAGATGCCGCAGGCGGGACGCATCGAGTTCCGCGAACTCAATTCCTTCGGATCGCCACAACGTCGTCGCCGATTCCAGTTCACCACCGGGGAAGAACTCAATCCCGCCACAGACTCGGTAGCCGTTGTCGATTCCGGTTCGCTCCCGAAGTTCCGCCGCGAAGGCGGGGAACGCGGCTGAACTCTCGGCCCGCAGTCGATCGAACGGATGGCGGGCTCGCTCGGGATTGCCCGGCGGAATGATTCCGGCACCGGCCCACGACGCTTCGGCCCCGAAGGCCCCCCGGTCGACGAGCCTTACGGTCGCACCGTCGCGGGCCAAGAGGTAGGCCGTCGTCAGGCCAATGACCCCGCCGCCGATCACCAAGACATCCGGTGCCCGTTCCATTGGGCTGTTATACCGGCGCGGGCCGTGTGCCGGCCTCGTCGACGAACTGGGCCTTCGCTGGACCGGTGTCGGGATAAGTCACGATGAACGCGCGAATGGGCCGTGCGTCGCCAATCGTACCCTGGAACTCCTTCAAGCCCCGGCAAAAATGGCGATTGCACGTGTCCGAACGCATCTCCCGAGTCAACGCACAGCCGCCATCGTGATGGAAGATGCACGAACCGGCGACCGTCGGCCCGACCAGATGGGCAAGGTAGGCGTCGACGATTTGCTCCGAGGTGAGTTGCGGGTTCAGCGTGCGAAAGCGGCGAATCGTTTCCGGCTGGAGGTACGCGTGGTTACCGCCGTACCCACAACATTTGCCGAGACACATGCCACAAGACTGTCCGAGCACGGCACCGACCTCGGCCGAAACTTCCGCGATCGGCTCGCCGTCCAGGATCTTGCCCGGTTTCTCGGACGCGGTCACCGATCTCCGCAAGTTCTCGACGAACTCCGCGCGGCGATGTTCTGGAATCGGCACGTAGCGAGGCTCGATCGCGGGGATCACGACCAGGGTATAGCGTTCCGGATCGGCAAGCCCGAGGGCGATCGCGGCCTTTTGCCGCGATTGCTCGGCCAATTCCAGCCGTCGCACCTGCTCGATTTGTCGCAGACGGTTCGCTTCACGAACCTGCTCGAGGACGACGGCCGTCCGGCAGGTCGGCTCCGAACACGACCCCAGTTTCATCTCGACGGGGTTCATCGGCCGGCCGCACGACTTGCACTTCCGCTCGGCTGGCAGGCGGGCATATTCGACGAGGCACCGGGCCGTCCGACAATTCGGCCCCTCGAACGGCTTGAGCGCCACGCCGCACAGAACGCATTTCGTGTGGATTGGCGGCATCGCTCGACTCCGAATTCTCGAAAGGCGAACTCACTTGTCGAACCGCACCAACAGGTCGCCCGCTTCCACTTGCGTGTGTGCCCGCGCGATCACTTCGGCGATTTTGCCCGCCCGGTCCGCGTACAGGGTCGTTTCCATTTTCATCGCTTCGAGCGTCAGGAGCTTTTGGCCCGCGACCACTTCCTCGCCAACCGTGATCGCAACCGCGACAACCGCACCCGGCATCGGGGCCGCGACGTGCGTCGGGTTGCCGGGCTCCGCCTTGACGCGCCGGACGGCCGACTCGGCGCTCACCGATCGATCGATCACGGAGACTTCGCGCGGCTGGCCGTTCAACTCGAAGAACACTTGCCTGGTGCCGTCTTCGTGCGGATCGCCGACGGTGAGGAACTTGATGATCAGCGTCTTGCCCGGCTCGATCTCGACGTTCGCTTCCTCGCCCGCCTCCATGCCGTGGAAGAACGTTCGCGTCGGCAGGATGGCCGTGTCCGAATAGAGCTTCTGATGTGCGACGAAGTCCGCGAAGACTTTTGGGTACATCAGGTGCGAGGCGACGTCCTGTTCCGTCGGCTTGCGGCCGAGCGCTTTCTCCAGTTCCGATTTGAGCGCCGCGAAGTCGGCCGGGGGTAACGTGACCCCGGGCCGATGCGTGAACGGCTTGCGGTTGCGGAGAATCTTGGTCTGGAGCGCTTCGGGGAACCCGCCGGGGGGTTGACCGAGTTTGCCTTCGAAGAACTCGACGACCGACTCGGGGAATGCGAGTTCGCGCTTCGGATCGACGACTTGTTCCGGCGTGAGGTTGTTGGCCATCATGAAAAGCGTCATGTCGCCGACGACCTTCGACGACGGCGTGACTTTGACCACGTCGCCGAACATCTGGTTGACGGCCGCGTACATGCGACCGACCTCGTGCCAGCGCTCGCCGACGCCGAGCGATTGGGCCTGCTGATAGAGGTTCGCGTATTGACCCCCCGGCATCTCGTGCAAATAGACTTCGGACGAAGCCGCTTTCTGCCCGGTCTCGAACGGGGTGTATTCCTTGCGGACGCCGTCCCAGTAGTCGGCCGTCGTTTGCAGTTCGTCGAACGACATGCCGGTGTCGCGTTCGGTGAAGCGCAACGATTCGACGAGGGCGTTGAGGCTGGGCTGGCTGGTGAGGCCGGCCATCGGCGCGAAGGCGCAATCGACGATGTCGACGCCTTCCTCCGCGGCCATCAGGTACGACGCGAGTTGTCCGCCGGCCGTGTCGTGCGTGTGGAAGTGAATCGGGACGTTGACTTCGGCGCGCAGGGCCTTGACGAGCTTCTTGGCGGCGTACGGCTTGAGCAAGCCGGCCATGTCCTTGATCGCCAGGATGTGCGTGCCCGAGCGGACGAGTTCCTTGGCGAGGCCGACGTAATAGTTCAGCGAATACTTGTCGCGCTTCGGGTCGAGGATGTCGCCCGTGTAACAGATCGCGGCCTCGGCGAGGGACTTGGTGTGATTGCGGACGGCCGCGATCACGGGGCGCAGGTTTTCCAACCAGTTGAGCGAATCGAAGATTCGGAAGACATCGATGCCGGCCTGCGACGACTCGCGGACGAAGTGCTCGACGACGTTGTCCGGATAGTTCGTGTACCCGACCGCGTTGGCGGCCCGCAATAGCATCTGGAATAGCACGTTCGGCACCGCTTCGCGAAGTCGACGCAAGCGATCCCAGGGGGACTCTTTCAGGAACCGCATGGACGTATCGAACGTGGCCCCGCCCCACATTTCGAGCGAGAAGAAGTCGGCGTGCGAACGGGCGTAGCGCGGCGCGATCCGGGTCATATCGAGCGTGCGCATCCGCGTCGCGAACAGTGACTGATGGGCGTCGCGCATCGTCGTATCGGTGATCAGCAATCGCTTCTGCTCGCGAACCCAGGCGGCGAACTTTTCCGGGCCAAGTTCCAACAACTTGGTCCTCGTCCCTTCAGGTAATGCCGCCAATGTGGAGTGCGGAGTGCGGAGTGCGGAGTGAACAACCGGAGCCTTTAAACTCGCACTCCGCACTTCCGGATGGCCGTTGACGATGATTTCCGCGATGTACCCCAGGAGCTTGCTCGCCCGGTCGCGGCGCGAGGCGAAGCGGAACAACCCCGGCGTCTCGTCGATGAACTTCGTCGTCGTGCGGCCGGCGAGAAAATCGGGATGGTCGATCAAGTTCAACAGGAACGGGATGTTCGTCTTGACGCCACGGACGCGGAACTCTTGGAGGCAGCGCTCCATGCGCCGGGCCGCGTCCTGGAAGCGAATCCCGCTGGTCGTTACCTTCACCAACAGCGAATCGTAGAAGGGTGTAATCACGGCCCCGGAGAACGCCGTCCCCGCGTCCAATCGAATCCCCGTGCCACCCGACGAACGGTACGCGGTCAATCGGCCATAGTCCGGAACGAAGCTGTTCGCGGGATCTTCCGTGGTGACGCGTGCCTGGATCGCGAAGCCGTGCGTGGTAATCTTCGCTTGATCGCCGAGGCCGATCTCTTCGTCCGTCAACGGTCGACCACTGGCGATCAGCAACTGCGAGCGCACGACGTCGTAACCCGTCACGACTTCGGTGACCGTGTGTTCGACCTGGATGCGGGGATTGACTTCGATGAAGTAGAATTCGCCCGTTTCCGAATCGAGCAGGAACTCGACAGTCCCCGCATTGTCGATTTGGACCGCTCGGCCAATCGCGATGGCCGCGTCGAGCATCTTGTCGCGAGTCGCGGCATCAAGGTTCGGGGCCGGGGCGAGTTCGACGACCTTCTGATGTCGGCGTTGGATCGTGCAATCGCGTTCGTAGAGATGCACGATGTTGCCGTGCCGATCGCCCAGCAGTTGCACTTCAATGTGCCGGGCTCGACGAACGAGCTTCTCGAGGAACACATCGGACACGCCGAACGCGGTGCCCGCTTCGCGCCGGGCCTGATCGAGCGCCGGCTCGAGTTGATCCGGCGTGAGCACCGGCCGCATGCCGCGGCCACCCCCTCCCATGGCGGCCTTGACCATGACCGGGTAGCCGAGTTTCTCGGCGATCGGCCGAGCTTCGTCGATCGACTTCACTGGTTCGTCACTGCCCGACAGGATCGGTACCTTGGCGATCTTCGCGATCTTGCGGGCGGCCACTTTGTCGCCCAGCGAGTCGAGAATCTCCGGCTTCGGCCCGACGAACGTGATGCCCGCCTCGGCACACGCCCGCGCGAAGTTCGCGTTCTCGGACAGGAAGCCGTACCCCGGATGAATCGCGTCGACGCCGATGCTCTTGGCGAGCGCGACGATCCCCGGGATGTCGAGGTACGCCCGAATCGGTTCGCCCGGCTTGCCGACGAGATACGCCTCGTCCGCCTTGAACCGGTGCAGCGCGAAACGATCTTCGTACGAGTAGATCGCGACGGTGCGGATGCCCAACTCGTGGGCCGACCGAAAGACTCGGATGGCGATTTCACTGCGATTGGCGACGAGCAGCTTCTGAAAGGGACGTACGGCAACCGAGTCCGGCATCGCGAGGCTCCGAGGTCGAGAAGAGAACGATGTTATCGTAGGAGCGTGGCGCGGACTTCCACCATTAGCGCTCCGTCGGGCCGAGGAAGGTGCCGACGACAGCGCATGCCAAGGGCCTAGACGAGGCGATGCGAAGGCTTGGGAATCTATGAGATCGCTCCCTGCCGGGGCGCTGCTCCGCACGTCCGGGGGTGTTGGGTGGTTGATGCGATTTTGGGCAAGGCGTAGGCTGTCGGTCTGGGTGGTTCACTTGACATCGCCCCCAATCGCGGGAGATCCCATGCGCCTCATCCTCTCCGGACTGCTGCTGACCCTGTCGTCGGCAGCCACTGCCGCGGAGAAACCCGTTTCGCTCTTTAACGGCAAGGACTTCACGGGTTGGGACGGAGACACAGACAAGACGTGGAAGATCGAAGACGGCGCCATCGTTGGCGGGTCGCTCGACGCGGTCGTGCCACGCAACGAATTTCTCTGCACGACCAAGACCTATGGCGACTTCGAATTGCGGCTCAAGTTCAAACTCGTCGGCGATCGGGACAAAGCGAACGCGGGCGTGCAGTTCCGGACCAAGCGCATTCCGAAACACCACGAAGTGAGCGGCTATCAGGCGGACATTGGCCAGGGTTACTGGGGCGCGCTGTACGATGAGTCGCGACGGAACAAGGTACTCGCCGGCCCGAAGCCCGATGTGATTGCCATGATCGCCAAGTTCGATGAATGGAACGACTACGTGATTCGCTGTGAAGGCTCGCGAATCCGCCTGACGCTGAACGGCACTGAGACCGTGGACTTCACGGAGGCCGACAACAAGATCGAACGCGAGGGCATCATCGGCCTGCAGGTTCACGGCGGAGCGAAGGCGAAAGCAATGTATAAAGACATTGCCATCGTCGAACTCAAGGCCGGGAAACAGCGATGTCGTTCGAGTTCGCCGAGCCTTGGTTCCTGTTGTTGTCGCCCGTGCCAATCTTGCTGTGGCTCTGGCGTCGGCGGTCGCGTCGAGCGGCGTTGCGGTTCCCGTCCGAGCGCCTGTTCGCCGGCCTGCCGACCGCTCGCGTGCCACGCTTCGTCGGCGAGCTTTTTCGGACGGGCGCCCTCCTGGGCCTCGTGTTCGCGCTGGCCGGCCCACGCCAACCCGACTTGAAGACGCGCATCCCGACCGTTGGGATCGCCATTGTGTTTGTCCTGGATACGTCGGGCTCCATGCAGGACGCCACGTTCCTTTGGGATGGGCCGATTCCGATCGCGCGGGCCGAGGCCGCGCGGCGTGCGTTGCATTTGTTCATCGCGGGCGGCGATGGGCCGGATGGGACACACTTTGATGGTCGATCCACGGAGAACGGAACCGACGCGGTTGGCCTGATCACGTTCACGAACTGGCCGCACCCCGTCTGCCCGCCGACGCTCAATCACTCCGTGTTGTTGAACATTCTGGATCGCGTGCCGCCGCCAACGGCGCGCGATACCGGCACGAACATCGGCGACGCGCTGGCCGAGGGCGTGCTGCGCCTCGACCAGACGACCGGGCAACAGAAGGTGATCATCTTGCTCAGCGATGGCGAACACAACCTCGACTTCCAGCCGGAAACGGGTCGCCAGCCGTTGAAGCCCCGCCAGGCGGCGGCGCTCGCGAAAAACCTCGGCATCAAGATTTACACGATCGACGCGGGTGGCGACCCACCGCTCAACGACCCGGACGCGGCCAAGCGCCGGCTCGATGGCCGACACGTCAACGAACAAGTGGCCGAAATGACTGAGGGGCGGGCGTTCACGGCGAACGACGGGGCGCAACTTCTCGAAGTGTGCCGGCAGATCGATGCCATGGAACGCCAGCCCGCAATCGCGCCGGTCTATCGCCGGTATCACGAATATTACCCGTGGCTCGCGCTGATCGCGTTCGCTCTGGCGGGCTTAACGTTCGGGCTCGAACAGACGATTTGGCGACGCATACCGTAATGTGAGATCATGGACCTCTCTCAATTCTGGTGCCTGATCGATTCGACTCGCGGCCAGGCCGAACGGGCCGACGCCTTGACGCTCGGCCTCGGCGCGTTGCCACCCGAGCAGATCGTTCGTTTTCGGCTCTTGTTCGACGACGTGCTGCAGGCCGCGAACACGGTCGATCTTTGGGGGGCGGCCCATCAGATCAACGGCGGCTGTACGGACGACGGGTTCGTCTATTTCCGCGAACGGCTCATCGAACTCGGCCGCGATGTATTCGACGCAGCCGTCAAAGACCCCGACTCGCTGGCGTTGATCGTCAAGCCCGGCGAACCGATGCAAGCGGAAGAGAACCTGGCGTCGGCCGCGATGGTTGCGTGGTGTGCTCTCACTGGCGAATCGGAGGAGAAGTTCTTCGAAGCCGTTGATGTGGCGGACGAGAAGACCGATCGCGGGGCGATCGAGTCGGGCGTGCACTGGGACTTCGGCGATGTCGAGGAAGTCCGCGAGCGCTTGCCGAGACTCGCGGCGATCTACGGCGTGGCGAATTGAGTTCGCCGCCTGGGTCTACTTCCCAACCTTTTCTTCGAGTCGTGACCGCGTTTGCTCGAGGGCCGCCTTCGCGGTCGGTTCGTTGGCAAGGATGCCGAGCAGGGCATCGACCTGTGCCAGCAACAAGTCGCGGGCTTGCAGGAACTCTTTCTCGCCGGTCCCCCCCTTAACCATCGTCTGGGCGTCCTTCAACGTCGGGGCCAGACCCTGTTCGAGTAGTCCCTTCAGGTTGTTCGAGAGGTCGGCGACGCGGGCGGCGTCCTTCGATCGTTTCGCTTCGGCAATCGCCTGACTGAATTCGTAAAGCACGTGGTGGTAAGTGTCGGCCCGCTTGACGGCATCGTTCGGTGCGCGGGACGATTCGACGGTCTTCTCGACGAGCGCTTCGATGACCTTGCGGTGCTTCTTGAACAACTCGGCCCGTTGTTGCGGCTGAAGCGCGGCTGGCCCCTGGGCCCCGACCGCCACGGCGGCGAGGCCAATCAAGACGAAAATCGTTAGGTGGCGAATCATGACGTTTCCCGCAGCCGCTTGGCCAGTTCGGATCGGCTGTCCCGTGCCGCCTTGGCGATCTCCCGCAACGGCAAGCCCGAGCCCACCGGGGCGCTGGTCGCCTTCGCGGTCGCTTCCCGTTCCACTTTCACGAGCGCTTCAATGCACAGCCCAAGCGATTCCTTCGGGGCCGACTTGGCTTGTTCGACGAGCGAATCGCCAATCTGCTGATACAGCTTGGCGAGGGCCTCCATGTCTTCACCGGGCGTCACCAGGGCGAGGGCCTGGGCTTGTTCGTGGACGTCGTCGCCCATGCGCGTGAGCACTTGCATCTTGCGGGCCGGGTCGTGGGCGGCCGCGTCGAGGTCGATCTTGGCCTTCACGATCTTTTCGAGCAACGGGTCGGCCGGGCTCGCGGCCAACTGCGTCGTGCCGCGATCGAACGTCAGCCAGGCGATCGAACCCACGAGGACGGCCGCCGCGATCAAGCCAGCCGGCCACATTCGCGTGAGGCGTTCGGAGACCGTTGCCCGCGCGGGCATGGGCTTCAAGGCCGGTGCCTTCGAGTTCGACTTACTGGGCCGGAACTGCTTGATCACGCGGGCTCGAATGACGCCGTCCGAAGTCGGAACCGGCAGGGCGCGAACGCCAGCTTCGACTCGGGCCAAGGCCGCCTGCCAGCCGAGGCACGCCGGGCAGCCGGCCAGATGCTCGGCCAG
>JANLUE010001011.1:0-8016 GCA_031363325.1 Gemmataceae bacterium | reverse complement strand
CATCGGCCTTGCCGTCTCCGTTCGTGTCTTCCGCATACAGAATGTCCGGGGCGGCACACACCAGTACCCCCTTCCGCCAGACGGTCACACCCGTCGGGAACGGGATGCCGTCGAGGAACACGGTCGACTTGTCGAACTGGCCGTCGCCATCGGAATCTTCGAGAAAACTAATGCGCCCGCCCGGTTCGAATTTTCCCGATCGCCCGGAGGGGTAGTCGATCATCTCGGCCACCCAAAGCTTGCCGTCCGGCCCAAAGTCGATGGCGACCGGCGCATTCACGAGCGGTTCGGCCGCCACCAGATCGACAGTCAGGTGCGGTTTGGTCTTGATCGCCGCGAGCGATTGTTGCGGCGATTTCGGCATTGTTCCCTGGGTTTTCGCGGCGTCGAACTTGGCCGGAAACGATTTGCCAAGTCCGTCCTTCACGGCGGCAATGATCGGTTCTTCCAGGCCCGGTTTGAAGGGGACTGGCTGATCGTAATAGATCATGGCCGCCCCGCCTTCATAGCCCCCTTCGCGCAGCACCCGTTCGGACGGAATGTAACACGGGGCCGCGTTCGTATAGGCCGTCACCCAGAGCTTCTGGCCGTCCAGCTCCTTCTTCAATCGCAAACTGTAATCGACAACGACTTCGCCCGGCAGAAAGGCCATTGCCATTGATGCGCCGAACGCCCACGTTTGAATGGGATATTCAACCTTGGTCGGCAACGATTCCTTGCGATCGAGCTTGGCGAGTTGAACTTGCGCGTGATATCCCACCGCGCCGGGTCGTTTGGCGAGCGCCTCCCATTCGGCCCGACTGGGCAAGTTGCCTAACGGTAGTTCGATCGGCTTCCAGGTGGTCGCGATTGGCCCGACGACGGCCGTGCGGAATTGACCCGAGAGTCGTTTCACCTCGCCGGCGATCTCGCGACCCTGGACCTGGGCAACATCGATCTTGTCGCCGGTCACGCCCGAAGTCGGATCGGCGTCGGCCCCGCAACCGACCGAGACCAGGGCGATCGCACCGGGGAAGTCGGACTGGATCGCCTCGGCCGCAAACCCCGCCCAGTCGCCGCCAATCTTGTTGAGCGACAACGTGACGCAATGGCACGCGTAGCTCGTGTAGACCGCCCGCACCTTGCCCGACGGATCGTGAACGAACAGCGTCGGCAGATCGTGATCGACCGGCCCGCCACGGGTCCGTCGATTGGCCGCGAACTTGGCCGACCCGATCGCGTACGAAAGCTTCGCGGGCTGGCGGTCCTTCAACGCGGCCAGGGCGACCGCTTCGAGCTTGTCGACGAAGTCGACCGTGTATTTGGCGATGTTCTTGAGGTGGTCGTCCGGAATCGGCACGCCGAACAGGGTCGTGTTCGCTCCCTTGAGCATCGGCCCGGTGTGCGTGTGAGTCGCCGTGATGGCGAGTCGTTCGGGCTTGAGGCCGACCTTCTGCAAGCGCTTCGCGACCTCCGACCGCACGTCGGCCGGGATGCCGAGCACATCGACGGTCATCAACAGAACGGGTTCCTTCGATTCGTCCTCGATCGCCAGTGCCTTGGCGTGAATCCGCTGATAGACCCCCTCCGACTCGGCCCGCCGCCCGCCGAAGCCGTTGAGCCGAATCGGGTGCGACGGCGTGACGTCGACCTCGGCCACGCCGACGCGATAGGGTTCGGCGTTGACCTGTGAAAGCGATGCCAGAAAGACGAACGCGAAAGTGATGCGGCTCACGGTCGAACTCCGTGCGGTTGGTTTCCACCCTCACTGTACGACTTCCGCGATTTCCTCGGACCAATGTGATTATCGAGCGATTGAGAATGAATGTCTTGCGGCGTCGGTCCGTTGCCGAAAATCGAGCACTGCTAAACCGCCCACCGGCTTGCCTCGCCCGCCCGATTACTCCGACTTTCAACCACAACTGGGGTTGCGTCTCCGCAGGCCGTCGCCGATCGGCGAGCGACCAGTCCGGACGCCAACAACCGGGCCGCGTCGTCGTTCGTCGGTGAAAACGCACTGCCTTTGAAACGAACGACTTTTGGGATTCCACCTCTATCGGTCAATCTCCCCCATCACAATATCAATACTCCCGATGATCGCCGGTACATCGGCGATCAGGCAGCCCTTGCAAATCTCGTTGGCCACGCTGAGGTTGCAGAAGCTGCTCGAGCGGGCTCGCACGCGCAGGGGGACCGCTTCCTTACTCGGTCGGCCCACCACGTAGAAGCCCATCTGGCCGCGCGGACACTCCGTTTCGACGTAGCATTCGCCGGGCGTCAACGCGCGGGGCGGTTCGACGCGATGGCCCAGCCGCGTCTTGAACGCGTCGTTCAGTTTGGCGTCTTCGACCTTCACTTCGGCCGGCGTCAGGCTCGGTTTCTTGGTGCGGTAGTCCGCCAACATCTGGTCGCCTTCGGACTTCAACGGCAGATACCGTTCGATCGCCTGTTCGATGATCTTCAGACTTTCGACGACCTCGCGCATCCGAATGTAGAACCGGTGCCAACAATCGCCGATCACGGAATCCTTCGGGGCGTTGTCGTAGGGCGGGAGAGGCACGTCGAACGTGTATCCGTCGTAGCCGCAATACGGTTCCGTCTTGCGGAGGTCCCAGTCCGGGTCGCCCTTCGACCGATCGAGCGAGGCCCGCAGCATCGGCCCGGTGCAGCCGTAGGCGATCGCCTTCTCCTTGGACAGGACGCCGATGTTCGCGGTTCGCTTGACGAAGATGTGATTGTTCGTGAGCATCGCATGGTACTCGGCGATGCGCGGCCGGAAGTAGGCGACGAAACTTTTCAGCCGTTCGATCCAGCCGGTGGGCAGGTCGTCGTGCGCCCCGCCAATCGTCAGGTAGCTGTACGTCAGCCGGGCCCCGCACACATCTTCGAACAAATCGAGAATGTGTTCGCGCTCGCGGAAGGCATAGAGGAACGGGCTAAACGTGCCGAGGTCGAGCCCATACGCGCCCATGCCGACGAGGTGCGAGGCGACGCGATTTAACTCGCCGATGAGCACGCGGATGACGTTGGCCTTCTCGGGGATCTTCAGCGCACACAGCTTCTCGATGGCGAGCGAGTAGCCGAGGTTCATGTTCATGCCGGCCAGGTAGTCCATCCGGTCCGTGTACGGGATGAACTGGATCGGCGTGACGTTCTCGCCGACCTTCTCGGCACACCGATGCAAGTAGCCGAGGTGCGGCGTGACTTCGGAGATGACCTCGCCATCGGTCCGCAGCACGAGCCGCAACACGCCGTGCGTACTGGGGTGTTGCGGCCCCATGTTGACGAGCATCTCGTCCGTGCGGACGTCGAACTCGACGACGGTCGGATCTTCCACGATCATGCGGCACGGCCTCGGGGCGGGCCAATCTGTTTTAGTGAAGGATTCCGTGCCTACTGACTTTTCGGCCGCACGACCAAGTCGGGTAACTTTCCTCCCGCGGATACCCCCACACCCGCCTCTGGAGGAATTTTTGTCCATGAAAATCCAGATCAACGCGGCCTTCTCCTGAATCGTTCAAACAACTCGGCGATCACTCTATCGATTTCGGAATGACGCGTTCGACCGTCGACAGAATCTCGAGTTCGCGTCCATCAATGCTCAGATCACACTCGGTCGCTTCGGCTGCGCGAATCTTGCGAAGCTGCTCCGGAGTCGGTCGCCAGCGAAACTCATGAATGCAATGGGCGGACTTCACCGATCCCAAGACTCGCACACGGCTGATTTTGAATTGGCCGCTCACAACATGTGTTACGGTGATCGAATCGTAGAGCGGAATCACCGGCTCCCCTGGCGGGCCTTTCACACAAATCGGCGCGAGGTGATAGTCGCCCACGAAGACGATCGCATCGTCCTCGACGGCGGATTCCGGCTCCGGTTGGTCGCAGCCGGCCGCAAACGCGAGGGCCAGCATTCCGACGAGTATTGCTCTTCGCATGTTTGGCTTCTTCGCATAAACGAATTCACGGGCGTTGAAAATCTCCAGACCTCTTCTCGATTTCCAGCCGATCGGGGCCTCGTCCAGGTCCCGTAGGACAGGTTTCCAACCTGTCCTACGGGACGGCGATGACGCCGGACCCATTGGAGCGACTCCAGCCGCAAATTGCATCCCTCCGGACAGGTTTCCAACCTGTCCGGAACCTCACTTCACATAAACGAATTCGCTCGCGTTGAACATCGCCCAGCACACTGCCTTCAAGCCCGCTTCGCGAACTACGGCGATCGCTCGATCGCGCTCGGCGTCCGTCGGCGGGCGGCCGAGGGCCAGGCGATAGGCGAGCGTCACCTGAGCGTTCGCGTCTGGGCCAGCGTCCTTGACCAGGCGCTCCGCGAATGAGGCGGCCATTCGGTTGGCGAATGGGTTGTTCATCAACGTCAGAGCCTGGAGGGGAGTGGTCGTCGCGTTGCGCCGGGGGGTCTTCACGGAGGGGTCGGGGCAATCGAGCACATCGAGGACCGGGTCTTTCGCGGAGTTCACGTTCATTCGGTACACCGACCGGCGATTGAACTCGGGCCGCTCATCGTCGAACAGCACATAGAACGCCGAGTTGAACGTTTCGATCTTGAAAGGCCGCGTGCTTGGCCCACCGGCCTCGCGGTTCAACTTGCCGCTGGTCGCGAGCATCGCGTCGCGGACGGCCTCGGCCTCCAGGCGTCGCGGCGCGAATCGCCAGAGCAAGCGATTATCCGCGTCCAGCTCGGCCGCCTTCGGGTCGAACGTGCTCGCCCTTCGATAGGCGGCCGAGAGCATGATTCGCTTGTGCAATGCCTTCAGCGACCCGCCGTTCGCCTGAAACTCGATGGCCAGCGCGTCGAGTAATTCGGGGTGCGTCGGCGGATCGCCGTTCAGGCCGAAGTCGTTTGGCGTGCGAACGAGCCCCTCGCCGAAATGGTGTTGCCAGACGCGATTGACGATGACCCGCCACGTCAGCGGGTTGTCCGCGTGAACAACCCACTCGGCGAACGCCCGACGGCGCTCGCCTTCGGACGCGTTGGCCGGCAGGTCGCAGGGCGGGGGGCCTTTCACGATCTCGGGCGAGCCCGGCGTGACCGGCGCGCCAGGCTTTTCGCTGTCGCCACGGCGCAGGATTGTGGTCGCCCCGATGGGTTTCGGGTTGACCGCGTACGCCAGACGGGGTCGTTGCAATGGCACGAGGCTTTCGCGCAACTTGCGAAGCTCCGTCTCGGCGAGCGCGTGGTCGCGGCGTTCCGTTTCCGTGAGGGCCGCCTTCAATTCGTCCGGCGAGACTCGTTCGACGCCGGCCCGGAACGATGCGAGCACTTGCTCGGGCGAAAGGGCCGAATCATATAGTCGCGCTTCGTCGATCTCGCCATTGAAGAACGGCCGTCCGCCACCGGTGTGCCGCATGCCGAACACGACTTGTGCTTCGTCGGCCCGGAACTTTTTCAGCGGTTCGGGTGGAACGTAGCTTTCGGCGTAGGGTCGACCGTTGCGATAGACGGCGATTCGTCCGTCGGCCGCGTACGCGATCGCCACGTGAACGAGCTCGATCGGCTTCGCCGTTTCGTCCGGGCCGGCGAGGTCGCGGGTCCGAACGAAGCCTTCACTGCCGGCCATCCAGCGTTTCGGCGTTCGCTCGGCGTAGACGATCGCGTCGAACATCGAGCCGTTCGGGGCCTGAATCGAAATGACGCCTCCACCCCCTTGATCGAGCCTCGGCAACGCGACCCACGCTTCGAGCGTCTTCGCGCCGAGATCACGGCCGAGCGTGCCCGTCGCGGCGAACGCTTTCTGGCCATCGACGATGAGTCGACCGCGTTCGAGCTTCGCGCCGTCTTTCAACGTCGCGTGCAACTCGCCGATCGAATCGCGACCGTCGGCATCAAACGTCCAGCGGGCGATGGGCCGGGGGAGTTTCACATCGGCCACGCCCGGCTCGCGATCCTTGCGAAGTCGCCCCCGGGCCGTGCGTTCGAGCGAATCGATCTTGTCCTGGCGCTCACGAACCTGGCGTTCGAGGTCGGCGACTTTGGCGGTTTCGGCCTTGGTGGCGACCGATCGTTCGCCGGCCGTCACGCCCGCGAACACGGCCCGCAGTCGATAGTAATCCTTCGCCGAGTACGGATCGAACTTGTGATCGTGGCAGCGGGCACAGTTCACGGTCACGCCGAGAAACGTTTGGCCGACCATTCCCAACATGTCTTCGAGTTCATCTTCTCGCGCTCGCCCGCGAATGATCGCGCTGACCGATCCCGCACCCGCTTGATCGAACGGGCCCGCGACCAACACGCCGGTCGCGATCAACCCGTCTGGCGAGTCGGCCAGCACGTCGCCGGCAAGCTGTTCGCGGACGAACGTGGCGTATGGCTTGTCGGCGTTCAGCGAACGAATCACGTAGTCGCGGTACGGCCAGGCATTGTCGCGGAGCCGATCGTACTCGAAGCCGTGACTCTCGGAGAAGCGTACGACATCGAGCCAGTGCCGAGCCCAGCGTTCGCCGTAGGCCGACGACGCGAGCAATCGATCGATCAGCTTCTCGAACGCCTTCGGCGAACGGTCGGCTACGAACGCGTCGATCTCGGCCGGCGTCGGCGGCAAGCCGATCAGGTCGAACGTGGCCCGGCGAATGAGCGTGAGTCGATCCGCTTCACCGGCCGGCTTAAAGCCCGCGGACGTGAGCTTCGCATCAATGAAATGATCGACGGGGTTCACGTTGGCCGGCAACTTCGCCGCGCGAGCGGGCTGGATGGCCCACCAGTCCGGGCCGGCCCGCTTCGGTTCCTCGGCCGAGACGACAGCGGTAATCGCGAACAAAGCGAACGGAATCATGCGCATGGAGAGCACCCGGCGGGACGGTTCGATCTTCGGTGACGCGAGTCGCCGGGTCAAGGGGATTCGAGGAACCCTATCCCACCCACTTGAACCGGTCGCGGACCTCGGGGTTGACGATGCAGTCGGCCGGCCATTCGCCACGCGAGATGGCCGCGATGCACTCGGCCGCCTTGCGAGCCATGTCGTCGCGCGATTGCGTGTCGACCCCGGCCATGTGAGCGGTCATCACCACATTGTCGAGTTTCAGGATCGGGTTGTTCGGTAACGGCGGCTCCTCTTCAAATACGTCGAGCCCGGCTCCCGCGATCCGCTGGTCGCGCAGGGCCTCGTACAGGGCCGCCTCGTCAACGACCGCGCCGCGGGCCGTGTTAATCAGAAACGCGTCCGACTTCATCAACTTCAATCGATCGCGGTCGATCAACTTGCGTGTCGCCGCGGTCGCGGGCAGGTGCAGCGACACGTAGTCGGCTTCGCGAAGCAAGTCGTCGAGGCCGACGAACGGGACGTTGTTCTTGGTGGCGAAGGCCGTGTCCGGGAACGGATCATAGGCGATCACCTTCATGCCGAAGGCGTGAGCGCGTGAGGTCATGGCTTTGCCGATGCGGCCGAGGCCGACCAGGCCGAGCGTCTTGCCGCGCAGCGGGCGATTCGCCTGGCGCGGCCATTTGCCGTCACGGATCAACGGATGTTGATGCATCAGGTTCTTGGCGAGCGCCAGGATGAGCGTGAAGCAATGCTCGGCGACGGCTTCCTGGTTCGTTCCCGGCGCGATCGTCACGACAACACCGTGTTCCGTCGCGGCCGGCACATCAACCGCGTCGTACCCCACGCCGACTCGGGCCACGACCTTGAGCTGGGGATTGGCCGCGAAGACTTTGCGGTTGTAGGGCTCGGACCCGGCGAGCGCGGCCGGGATGCCGGGCAGGATCTCCAGAAGCTCCGACTCGAGCATCTGGACTTGCGTCTTGGGGTAGACAAACTCGAAGCCGGCCCCCTTCAGGACGTGCACGAAGTCGCCATCGAGCTTGGCGAGCGGGGCCGGACCGATCAAAACCTTCATGGCACTCTCGGGGAGTCGAGGGAACGGGAAGTTGACATTCTGTTTCGGATGATAGCAACGCGTGACGGCGAAGAAATCACCCCGGCCCAGAACGCGCGAATGGAATGCGATTCGGGTTGAACGGTTATCGATCTTCGGGTTGACAATGCCGTTCCCCCGAGTGCAGGCGAGCGTCGAGGCGTA
>JANLUE010000943.1:0-1755 GCA_031363325.1 Gemmataceae bacterium | reverse complement strand
GACTTCGCCGCCGGCGCGAGTACCCATTGCTTCCCAGGCGAACGGATTGATCGTGTTCTTGATGAGCCGAACCGAGCCGTCGCCCATCAAGACCATCACCCCGGCGGGATGACGGCTGTTCAAGTCTTCGACGTGGCCATGAGGGTTGTTCGGCGTTCGCGCGTCGGCCGCTTCACCGGTGTTCGTGAGGACCATCACGGGCGGTTCTTCGTTTTCGTAGGCCGGGTTGATAGTTGGCGGGACAACGGAATTCGTGATGGCTCCGGTCCAGGTCGTCATCGGCGATTGCTTGCTCGCCCGTTCGCCGGCCATGATCGTATTGGTCGTTCCATCGGTGATGTCAGCCACGCGCGTCCGGCTATTGCGGAACAGGATGCCCGTCCCGGTATCGGGGTACTCACTCACTTCGAACGTACCCCCGACCCCGACGTAGTTGGCGAACGCCACATCGCAGATGGCCGCGCCTGAATCGCTAACCGCGGTGAACGTATCGGTGCGCGGCGAGTCGGACGGGCAACGATAGATGCTAATGGCTCGAACTCGGGCGGCCGCGTTCACCGGGTCGGCGATGTCGCGGGTGCGGTCGATCTGGCGATACAGATTGTCCTGTTCGATGTACGGCAACAGTTCGGTGCCCCAGCCCCAACCGGCACCGAGCCCGGGGCCGTTTTCGCCGGTCGTGGCCGACGTGTAGCCGGCCGGGAACCGGTCGAACGCGGCGTGATAGTTGTGGAATCCCAGGCCGATCTGTTTGAGGTTGTTCGAGCACTTCAAGCGATTGGCCGCTTCGCGGATCTTTTGGACCGCGGGGAGCAAGAGCCCGATCAAAATCGCGATGATCGCGATTACGACCAAAAGCTCGATCAGGGTGAAGGCCGTCCGGTTTCGTCGGGTCATGGGAGCGCGTCCAGAACGATGTATAACTTCGTTGTATGCTAAGCGGATCGGTTAGACGTGTCAAGCAAAAAGTTGCAAAATCGGGCGTGTGATGCCGCACTCCTATGATGTCCTCGTCCCTACTGGGCCGGCGCATGACCCCGATCCGTCCGTTCCGTACGAGCCTTTATCTCACGCTGGCGATCGTGATCGCCGCGGTCGGGATTTCGGGCTGGGACTTGCTCCCGGAAATCCCGTTCGTCGCCGTGTTCGGGCTCTTTCTGCTGGGTGCGGCTTACGTGCTCGAAGGGCGCTGGGAGTTGTCGCTTCGCGATGCGAACATCGTCGGGCTCTTTCTGGCGGCCCTCCTTGGGCTCTGGGTCATCTTCCAATTCGTCCGCAAGCCGACTGGGCTCGCCGAGACGCTACCGTGGCCGGCCAGCACGCTGCCGTATCTTTCGCCGGTCCTGATGGTCTTGATCCCAGCCAAGATGCTCCGGCCAAAACACATCGGCGACTACTGGGCGATGCATGCGCTCGGGCTCCTGGCCATGTCGCTCGCCTGCGCGATGGCCTCCGACGGAGCGTTCGTGATCGTGTTCGTGATTTACGCGGTGACGTTCGTCTGGAGCCTGGTGACGTTTCATCTTTACCGGGAACTGGGGCCGGAATTGGCCGCGACGCAAGCCGTGCCGGCCGGCCGTTGGCGGGCGGCCCGTCCGGCACTCGGTTGGGCCGTCCTCGCCGGCGCGATGGCCGTCCCACTGTTTTGGATCACCCCCCGGACCGGCAGCCGCTGGGAGCTTGGGCTGGGCAATCGCGGCCGATTCGACACCGGCCTAAGTGAAGGGCCGGTCGACCTGAACCGCACCGGCACGC
>JANLUE010000929.1:0-3276 GCA_031363325.1 Gemmataceae bacterium | reverse complement strand
GTGGCGAGCGAGCGGCGCTCGAACGTCGCGTCGCGGACCTCCGGTTGAATGGTCGATTTCATCTACCCGGCTTCCGGTCCGATCTCGATCGACTGATCCCGTGGGCCGATCTCGTCGTGTTGCCATCGTTCACGGAAGGATTGCCCAATGTGGCGCTCGAAGCGAGTGCGGCCGGGCTCCCGGTCGTGGCGACGGCGGTCGGCGGGACGCCCGAGGTCATCGCCGACGGCGAGACGGGCTACCTCGTGCCGGCCGGCGATCATCGGGCGCTGGCGAAACGCATCAATGAACTCTTGCGCGACGTTTCGTTGGCCCGCGAGTTTGGTCGGGCCGGCCGGCAGCGGATGCTCGACCACTTCTCGTTCGCCGCCCAGGCCGACGCCTACCGGGGTTTGTTCGCCGAACTGACCGGCGTGGAGGCCGTCGCATGCTGACGATCCCGGCCTTCTCGCTCCGCACGCCGTCCAAACTGCGCACTTCTCCGGTGAATGTGTGCTTCGTCATCGACCGCCTGTGCCGGGCGGGCACGGAAACTCAACTTCTCGCGCTGATTCGCCATCTCGATCGATCGCGGGTACGGCCGACGCTCTGCCTGCTCAACGGCAACGATTCGGAGTCGCAAGCGCTGCTCCCGGCCGACTGTCCGACGATCGACCTGGGCCTGACGAAATTGTTCAGCTTTCGGACGGCCAGCGCGGCCAGTCGACTCGCGAGATTCTGGCGCGAGCATCGCATCGACGTGGTGCAATCGTACCTGATCGACAGCACGTATTTCGCCGTTCCCCTCGCTCGACTGTTCGGGATTCGCTCGGTCGTCCGCGTCCGGAACAACATCGGCTATTTTCTCACGCCGTTCCACCGACGACTCGGCCGAGTCGTCGGTCGACTCGCGCACGTAACCTTGTCGAACAGCCCCGATGGCGTGCGGGCCTTGGTCGAATCGGAAGGTCTCACGGTCAGGCGAGTGCGACTGATGGAGAACGGCGTCGACCTCGATCGATTCCCGGTCGGCCCCGAACCGATGAGTCGAGGCACGATTCGCGTCGGGGCCGTGGCGAACCTTCGGCCCGTGAAGAACATCGAAGGCCTCATTCGAGCGGCCGAGCGCCTACCCGGGATTCAATTTGATGTGGCCGGTGCCGGCGAACAACGGATGGCCCTGGAAAATCAGATTCGTACGGCCAACCTGAGCGTGCGGTTTCGTTTACTCGGCCCCATTGCGGACGTGCCGAGCTTTCTTGCGAACGTGGACATCGCGGTCCTGTGTTCGCACTCGGAGTCGATGTCGAACTCGCTACTCGAATACATGGCCGTCGGCCGAGCGATTGTCGCCACGGACGTCGGCGCGAACGCGGCGATCGCCCGCCCCGAGCGCGATGCCCTGATCGTCCCACCGGGCGACGACGCGGCCCTGGCCGACGCGATTCGTCAACTTGCAACGGAGCCGGACCTCGCTCAGCGATTGGGCCGGGCCGCCCGCGCTCGGGTGGAGCGTTGCTACAGTCGAGCCGCGATGGTTTGGCGGTTTGAGGAGTTTTTCGAAAAATGCAGCCACGGATCGACACGGATGGAACACGGATAGTTCTGCAGAACGCATCTGACGATCTTTATCCGTGTTTCATCCGTGTCGATCCGTGGCAAGTTTCGGCAATCATGCCAGACAGTTAGTTTTTTCGGAAGCCAAAGAAGCCTTCGTCGTTCTGCGGTTGGATCGGCTTCCAGCCGTTGGACGAGGGCTTGGGTTCGCTCGGGGTGAAGAAGCGGCTCGCGGGGCCTTGGGGGGTCGGCAGGGTCGTGGGCTTTGGTTCGCCCTTGTTCAGGGCGGAATCGACCAAATCGCCGCCGCGTTCGACGCCCTGTCGCACGTCCTTCACGACTTTGTCCGGGTGCAGTTCGACCGCGACCGATTGCCGGCCACCTGGGCTCGGCAGGCTTGAGATTTGATACCAGCCCAGATACCAACCAACGACCAAGAACGCGAGGGTCGCGGCTCCGACGAGTGCGAGGATGTTACGCATATTTTTCGGCTCCATGCTTGCGTGGGGGAATCCGTCCCGGCACTGCATTATAAACCGGAACGGCCGATTCGGTCCAGAGAATCCGGCAAACCCATCTTGACACGACCCGCCCTGTTCGGGCTATCCTGCTAGGCGGTGAACGCCGAACCTGCCGCAACTTGCCCGGATCGGCGGATCGGTTTCCCTCGCCCGAGTTCGCAGGGTACAATACTTGCAGGACGAAGACTCCCGCGCGCCGTCGACTTCGCCACTCCTCCGGTCACACCAAACCGGCCCCCGCGAACCCCGACGCCCTTTCGATGGACTGTCTTATCGTGCTGGATCGCCGGAGAGGTACCGGCCGCAAGCCAAGGAGTGACGTATGGCCACCGGAAACACGATCCTTTCCAGCCTTCGCTCGGACGTGGACGTTCACGACTACCGCAAGCTCCACTGGGAAGGTTCGTTTGAAGACTACCTGAATATCGTCATCGAACGGCCCGAAGCGACTCGGACGGCCTACCAACGCCTCTACGACATGATCCTCTCCCACGGGACCGAGGACACGTACGAGAACAAGGAAAAGGTCACCGTCTATAAGTTCTTCACGGACTTCGCGGCCCGGCACGGCGATGCCATCTACGGCATCGATCGCACGCTCCACCAACTCGTGAACACCTTCAAGTCGGCCGCCCAGGGCTACGGGACCGAGAAACGCGTCCTGCTCCTGCACGGGCCCGTCGGTTCGGCGAAGAGCACGATCGCCCGGCTCCTGAAGCGCGGCCTCGAAGAATTCTCGCGGACCGATGACGGGGCCCTCTATTCGTATTTGTGGCAACTGGCCGACGGCACTTTCCAGAAGTGCCCGATGCACGAAGAACCACTGACCATCGTGCCGAAGGAGCATCGCCCCAAGCTGCTCGAGCAACTGAATGCGGAGCGGAAGGGGAAGCAGGAGGTCACGATTCGCGGCGATTCCTGCCCATTCTGCCGGCAGATGTTCGCCGAACGCCTGCAAAAATACGGCGGTGAATGGCAGAAAGTCCTGCAAGAAGTGAAGGTGTACCGACTCCTGCTCTCTGAACAGGACCGGGTCGGCATCGGAACATTCCAGCCGAAGGACGAGAAGAATCAGGACTCGACCGAACTGACCGGCGACATCAACTACCGGAAGATCGCCGAGTACGGCAGCGATTCGGACCCCCGGGCGTTCAACTTCGACGGCGAGTTGAACATCGCCAACCGGGGCATGGTCGAGTTCATCGAAGTACTCAAGCTG
>JANLUE010000927.1:0-4765 GCA_031363325.1 Gemmataceae bacterium | reverse complement strand
CGCAGCTAGCCCCGGCCGATGGCTTCGAGGCCGGGGTCGCCCAGCCACTCGCTCGCCTTCAACCCCCGATCTCCTTCCGACCATCGCATCGCGCTTCGTTTATGCGATGTCGCGTGAACCCAACTCGTTACACTTTTTCGGATTCCGTCCTTGCTCCGGCGGCTCGAATCCGGTCTACTGGAGGCATGATCGCGACGGACATTTTCGACCCCCGGCCGGAGGCGACCGCCTCTCGGCTCGAATTGGTCGTTGACGTGATGCGGGAGATGAGCCGGGCGAGCGACCCGGCCGAACTCGATCGCGTCCTCTCGCAACGACTCGTCGATTTGTTTCCGGTCGATCGACAACTCACGCTCAGTCGACGTGGCCTGTCTGGTTCGTCGGTTCGGATCACGCGCAGTAGCTTGTGGCCGGACGACTTCGATCCCCGCCTCGACCCGGACGCGTTGCCCGTCCTCGAGCGCGGCCTGCTCAGCGAGCTCGCGGTCGCCGGCGAGACGAAGCTCATCGACGACCTGTGGCTCGAGCGCGGCGATCCGTCGACCGAGTTTCTCATCGGTCAACGTTCGCTGTTGGCCCTGCCGCTCTTCGAGGCCGGCGAGGCATCGGCCATGGCGATCCTCGGCCGGGCCGAGACGAACGCCTTCCCGCCGGAGCGCGTGCCGGACCTCGTGTGGATGAGCAACCTGTTCGCCCGCGCCTCGCGGGCGGCCGTACTCACCCATCAACTCCAGACGGCGAACGATCTCGCTCAACACGAGATGCTCCAGATCGCCAAGCTGCAGCGGGCACTCTTGCCCACGGAATTGCCCCGCGTCTCGACGCTCGATCTCAGCGTGTATTCGCGGAGCACCGCGACGGCAGGCGGGGACTATTACGATGTGCTCCCGCTGCCGCGTGGCCGGGTTGGCTTGCTGATCGCCGACGTGTGCGGCCATGGCCCGTCGGCCGCGATGCTCGTGGCGATCATGCATTCGCTCGTGAAAACCTACACCGGCCCAACGGTGCCGCCGGGCCATTTGCTCGCCTACGTTAACGAACATCTCACGCGGATGTACACGCGTTCGTTCGGCACGTTCGTGACGGCCGTCTATGCCGTGTACGACCCGGACCGCGGCACGTTGATGTGGTCGAACGCCGGCCATCCGCCGCCGCGCTTGCTTCGCGCCGACGGCACCCGGTCGGCCCTGAAGGGCAAACGCTGCGTACCGCTCGGCATCGTGGACGGCACACAATACCCGGAAGATGAAATCGACCTGAAACCGGGCGACGTGATCCTGCTCCACACGGACGGCGTCACCGACGCGAAAGGTTCCGATCACTCGGCGTTCGGAACCGACCGCCTCGACGCCGCCCTCGGTACCGGCCCGGCCGGGGCCCGGGCGATGATCGCCGGCGTCCTGGCCTCCCTCGAACGCTTCACTGGCGGAGCGGCACCAACGGACGACTACACGCTACTCGCGATGAAGTTCATTCGTTCGAAAAAGAAGGCGGGCGAGCTTTCGGGCGAGTGGAAGGCGATCGGGCGGTGAATAATCGAGGCACCAGTGACAATTGACTCGGCGGAACGGCCGGGAAGTGCGATCCGGCAATGCGATTGCCGATCGATTGTTCCGGACGCGTGACGTGTTTGCGGTCGCGCAACGCGAGGTCATCGGCTCGAGTTTGTTCATGTCTCGACTTCGCGACTTCCGTTTGGTTCGATTCTCGCGACACCCGCTGATGTGGGCAATCGCAGGGACGCTTTTGCTCGGGTACGTGTGGGCGGAGAACTTGACGCCGAGAGCCATGTATTCGTTGCCGACCGAGGCACGGAAACAATGGTCGGACGTTCCGAAACTCCGAGGAGATTCGAATTGGTGGTCAATCAAGAGGGTTTCGGATGATGGCCGTCATGTGATACTGGCATGCTGGAATGGAGACTGACTGCGTTCCGTGGTTCGACTCAATTCGTTCGACGTCAGCAGCGGTCTCGAAGTAACGCCCACACATTGGGCCGAGCCATTCTGGCGAGATCAGTGGCCGGACTATCGATATCAATTGAGTCCGTTTCAACGAGTGTTCGACGACGCCGAAGGGTTCCAGTTCTTGTGCGACGAAGTGGCGTGGCGAGATTTGATTTCGCGTTTTCGCAAGCTTCGCTCCAAGGTGCCCGGCCCACCGTCGACATCGAACGAATCGCCATTTCCCCCGAGTCTTCAATTCAGTCGCAATGGCCGGTTCCTGTCGTACACCTCTCGAAACGACCTGCCGTACAACGAATCGTCGGAGTTGCCTGGCGACGCGACCATCGTCGAAGACGCGCGAACCGGCCGGCGAATCGCCAAACTACCCGGTGTCACCCGTGACGTATTCCTTTCGCCCTGCGGTCGCACGGCCGTTTCGGAAAAGCGACTGGACGACCGCACCGGCGAGCAACCGTGGCTCATCGTTTGGGACCTGGCGACATCGACGCCACGCTTCGAACTTTCGTTGCCGGCATCGACTACGAATTGCCAGTATTCTCCGGACGGCCAGTATTTCTTCGCCGAGACGAGGTTCAAGGGATCGATGTTCCGGTGGTGGAACGTGACGACCGGCACGAAGATCGGAGATTACGTTGGCGATGCCAGCCCGATCTTCGTCAATCAAGGGCGCGAGATCTTACTACAAGATTACAACAGCACGGTCTTGAGTCGGTTGGACATCACTTCGGGCAGCGAGATTGACGACTGGGACTTGCTTAAGATTCCGCGGCATGGCGAACGCATTTCACGGCGTGAGGCCGGTAGCGATCGATTCGCCGCCCACACCTTTATCTCGCACCGTGACGCGTCGAGTTCTCGTACTGTTCGATACATGGAACGAATTGGCGATCGACTGCCCAGTTTGCTTGACGCGTCGCCCCGAATGCAAATTGCCGTGCTCGATCTCACTTCACACCAACTCAATGGAATCGTCCCCGGCGAAGCGGCCGCCATCTCGCGCGAGGGCAAGTTTATCGCGACACTCGGCGACGATGGCCTCGTTCGCGTCTGGGAACTGCCGCTAAGTCGGCCGTGGGCGCGCGGCTACCTGTATGCGGTCGCGTTCGTCTTTGGAGTGTGGTTCGTCCGACGGGTCGTCGCTCGATGGCGGCACCGGCGGGTCAATGCGAAAGCGATCCAGGCCGTGTGACGTATTTGCGGTCGCTCAACGGCACAGCGGTTCGGTCGGCCGGGTCCGCCGATTCGTCTTGCTTGAGAACGCCGATTCGGCGCGGCAGCCCCAACAGTTTGTCGATCGAAAAGGTACCAGTCCGCCGGGGGTATCGCTGCGCTCGACCCCCGGCTAATCGCTGGCATCCCTTCGGGATGTCAGTGAGTTCAACTGGAACTCCAGGTTTCAAGCTGACTCGGGTTTAAGTGATCGGCGTGGCCAACCTTTTTCCCGCCCAGGTCACTTGTTGACCGCCTCATCCGCGACCCGCTCCCGCCGAGTCGGCGTACAACGACAGTGGGACGGCCGGAATGCCGTTTGCACTTCGCGTGGCACCTTCCCAGGAGAACCCCATCGTGTACCGTTCGTGTACGTTTGCCCTGCTCGCGTTCACCGTTCCCGTCTTCGCGCAGTCGAAGACCGCCCCCGACGCCAAGGAACTCCAGGCTGTCGCCGACAAGGCCTACGACTTTCTGAAAGGTCGGCAGAAGGCGGACGGCAGCTTCGAGCCCGTTCGCGGCGGCCCGGGGACGACGGCCTTGATTGCGGCCGCCCTGATTCGCCACGGCCGAACGGCCGACGACCCGGTCATCGCCAAGGCCATGGAGAACCTGGTCAACAACGTGCAGAAAGACGGCGGCGTCTACAACAAGTTCCTCGCCAACTACACGACCTGTATCGCGATCCTCACGTTCAAGGAAGCGAACGTCGGCGGCAAGTACGATTCGGCGATCTCCAACGCGTCGAAGTTCCTGAAGACGCTGCAACAGGGCGGGCCCGACTCGGGCTTGCCGTTCGGCGGGTTCGGCTACGACGCCAAGTCGCGGCCGGACGTGTCCAACTCGCATTTTACGGTTGAGGCCCTGCTCGCGGCCGGCGTCCCCAAGGACGATCCCGCGATCAAGAATGCGCTGCTCTTCCTGAGCCGATGCCAGAACCTGCCGGGCGAAGCCAACAAGTTTGAGTTCGCCAAGAAGGCGACCGAAGGGGACAAGGGCGGGTTCGTGTACAACCCGTTCGACGCGACCAACGAGAAGAGCGACAAGCGCACGCCGGACGGCGGACTTCGTTCCGAAGGCGGCATGACCTACGCGGGCCTGAAGAGTTTCCTGTACGCCGGAGTTGGCAAGGACGACCCGCGCGTGAAGGCCGCGCTCGACTGGGTGCGAGCCCATTACACGCTCGACGAAAACCCCGGCATGAAGGACGCGGGCCTGTTCTACTACTACCACGTGTTCGCCAAGGCGATGGCCGCGATCGGCGAGGACGAATTCACCGACGCGGCCGGCAAGAAGCATCCGTGGAAGTTGGAGTTGTTCGACGCACTGAAGTCGCGTCAGGCGGCCGACGGAAGCTGGACGAACAAGAACGGTGCGTTCCTGGAGAACACACCCGAACTGGCGACGGCCTTCGCGCTCTTATCGCTGAGCTATTCAAAGAAGTAGACGCGCGGTCGGCGGCGTCCGCCCAATGCCAATAACTTGAGCGGCCTACCTTAAGTTTTCGACATTGGGCGAACGCAGTACTTCGATCGCATTGCGCTGCCATCAACGCCTCAATCGTCCGCCAGGAAGTCGCTCAAGCCCGC
>JANLUE010000712.1:0-5357 GCA_031363325.1 Gemmataceae bacterium | reverse complement strand
TGCGCCGCTGATGGCCGTCATTTCGTTTTGCTTGTTGTGCGTTCGAGTTTGCGCCGTACCATCGGTGGTTTGGGAATCGAAGTTTCCGATGGCGTCGAAGTCCCAGGCTTGCGAGCGCGAAGCGGCCCCGGTTAGGCCTGTCTTCGTGCCATTCAGTGTCCCGCGACTGAAACTGCTCAGTTGATTGAGATTGTCGTATGTGTAGAGTTCGCTGCGGATGCTGCTGACAAGGTTTTCGCGGTAGAGGCGGTTCGAGTCCCGATCGAAGCCGTAGCCGAATCGCTCCACGTCTGACGCACTTGCCCGCCAACGTTGATCCGCCACCCGGCCGAATGCGTCGAGGCCGATGTACTTGTCGCCAGCCGACCCGTCCGACTCGCCGGTTTGCTTGACGTAGGTCAGGTCGATGCCAGGCTGGGAATGGGCACGGATCACGATTGTGCCCAAGCCGAGGTACGAATAGCTTTCGAGCGTGGTCGCGCCGTCCGTGATGTTCGACAGTCGTGAAATGTTCGAGTCGAGTCCGGATGTGTAGTTGAACGTCAAGACGCGCCCGTTCGGGTACGTCATGCTTGTCGGTCGGCTGTGATTCGCGGCGCTGGCCATTTCGCTGAACGCGTATTGAACCTTGGGCGACGTGGACGTATTGACTGCTCCGTTGACGGCCTGCCATTCGGTCGTCATCTGCGCCAAGCCATTGTAACCGCGCTGGATTTGATTCACAACCGAACCCGACGTGGCCGAGTCGTAACTGGTGAGCAGGTACGGATTCCCCTGGCCGTCGAACGCCGTATCGACGCGCCGAATGGTGCCATCCACCCCCGAGCCCAAAGTGGTGATCGCGTCGGACGTCTGACGGCTGAGAACGTCGAATGTGTACGTGTGAACTGACCCGTTCCGGTCCGTCTTGGTTAGCACCTGTCCAAGTTGGTTGTAACTGAAGGCGTCCTTTTCGCTCGAACTGGCGGCCCCGGTCGAGGTGTCGGGATAGCGCATTTCTTTCAACACATCGTTCGAGACGATCGGCGACGTGATTCCGTACACCCACTTCGTTTCCTGGTAGCCGCCCCCCGTCAGTTGCGCCTTCAGCGTCGCTATCTGGCCGGATGGGTCGAAGGTGTACTCGACGGTTTTGTCATTGTCGTCGCCGACGGTTCCATCGACGTAGTTTTCGATGGTCTTGATCGTGCGGCCGAGGTTGTCGTAATACGTCTTGCCGACCAATGCACGCGGGTCGGTCACGGTCTCTTGCCAGCCCGACGAGTTGTACCCAATGTCAGTCACGAGAACGGTGTCGCTGCGCGACGGGACAGTCGATGGCCGCGTGTACGAGCTGCCGGCGTTCGTACCGATATTGACGCTGGCCGTCGTGCGGTTCGCCTTGTCGAAGTAGTTGGTTGAGTAGGTGACGCGGGCTTTCGGGGCAGTCGAAACGTTGTCGAGCGCGCCGGTCGTCGTCTCGTCGTGGAACCGTTCCTTCGACGTGACCATGAGCGTGCGGCCGCCGATGTCGTAACTCGGCTCCGACTGACTTAGCACATTGTCGCTCGTGACGTCGTCGGCATCGGTCCAGGCCGAATCGCCGCCGCCGTCCGTCACGTAGCTCGCGGTCGTCCAGCCGAGGCCGTTGTAGGCCATCTTCGACACGATCCCGCCTGGGCTCGACGTTTTGATCGTCAGGCTGCGGCGATCGCGCCACGTGTTTGTGGCGAGTGAGTTGGTGGAGACGCTACCGCTCGATGGATCGACGCTGAACGTCTTCGACAGGTAGACTCGTCCCTGCTCGTCGAAGTCCGACGTGGACTTGGCACGCAGGCTCCCCGACGACGGTCGATCCGGTACGCCGTCGCTATTCGAGTCGGTGGTAATCGCGAGGCCGTCACCGTCGTATTGTTCGTTGACGATCGCTTGCGACAGATTGTCGTATTCGACGTAGGAGATCGGACGGTTCAGGCTGGTACTCTCGCTGGCTTCGACGCCACTCTTGGTCGCGACCAAGCGGTTGCGCCAATCGTAGGTCATATCCGTCTTGCGATCCGTCGCGCCTCCGCCGGGATACTGCGTGACGCGCGTGAGGTTCGAGTCGCCGACACCGCCAGAGTCGTATTCGTTTTCGGACAACTTAACCATATCAGTGCCGGTCAGGTTCGATGGGCTCCAATAACCGGAGGTGGGGGTGTCATCGGTGCCAACCCACTGGCTCACCGGCCGGCCCTGGCCGTCGAATTCCGTGCGCTTGATTGTGCCGCTCGGGCTCACGGACTTATTCGTTCGGCCACGCTTGTCGAACGCGGCCTCGGTCCGGTAGTAGTTCGTGTTCGCCGTGCCGAGCGTGACGGAACTTTGGGAATAGGTCACGCCGGTGAGATTGAAATACCGGTCCTGGTAGACCGGCTGGCCGGCGGAGTTCAGCACCGTTCGATTGAGCGTCAGGACGCTGCCGATCGACTCGGCCCCGGTCGGCCGACTGCCGCTCGTGGTCGGTGTGGCGGACATCGTCAGCGATTCGCTGTATCCGCGCGTGCGGTCTTCGCGGTAGACCTGCGTCGGCTTGGTGGGCGCGGTGATCCCCGTATCCCAGCCCGGGTAGACGCGCACTTCTTGCGCCGAATCCAAAAACACCGTGTAGGTGATGTTGCCGTTCGGATCGGTCACCTTCGTCGTTCGACCAATACTGTCTACCTCAAACGATGTCGTCTGATGCAGGCCGCCACCGGACGGCGTCGTCCAACCGCTTGGCAAGCTGCTGAACGTGCTCGTCTGACTCACATCGACATCGCCGATTGTCTTCGTAACCGCACCGGTCGCCTCGTCGTATTCCGTGTAGGTCAGGAAGCCCGCGCCGTCCTTTGTCCAGATCACGCGTCCGCGCGCGTCGGTCACGTATGTGTTTGTGTCCGCCGAGTTCGGGCCGTTCTGGGCGGTCGTCACGGTTGGTAGGGTGGTGGTCACTTGCTCGGCCTGGATCGTGCCCGAGAACCACGTGTAGGCGTAACTCGTCGTCTGACCGCCACTGCCGCCGGTATTGCGATACTTGGTCGTGTTCGCGACCGGGTAGATCGTGAGCGAGCCGTCGGTGCGAGAATAGTACTGGATTGTGCTCTGCAAGACGGATGTACCCGTCTCGCCGCGCTTCAGGCTCGTCGTGTTCAGGTAACCCGAGACGTTGCCGGCCGTGCTCGAAGTCGCAGTTGTCGAGGTGGCGAAACTGGCGGTCGCGATCAGCCCCTGGCTGTCGCGCAGATATTGGTAATTGCCTGCCTGATTATTCAACAGGTCGGCGTACGTGTCATTGTAACCACTCACGGCCGACGGCATGGCCGTTAACACTTCGCGGCCGGCCGAATCGAATTGGTGGTACGTGATCCATTCCGAACCGCTCGTCGTGTCCTTGTACACTTCGAGCACCGCCTGACCGATGTAGTTCGTGTAGACGGTGTTCGTGTTGCCGTCGGCACGCGTTTCGACCGTCTTTGTCCGCCAGTTGTTGTACCCGTCAGCGAAGGCGCTGGTCGAGAAAGCGAACGTCGTCGTCTCCAGGCCGCCCGAACAGGCGCTGCAACCGGTGCCGCTTTGCGTGTGCTTCGTGACGCGCTGGGACGAATCGTATTCGAAGTAATTCGTCGCGTAACTTTCGACTTGCGCGTCCGTCGCCGATTCGGGCGTGGCGTACACGTTCTTGAGCCGTTCATACGCGTCGGCATTGAAGGTGTACTTCAACGCGCCGGCGTATCCCGTCGCCGAGGACGAGGTATAGTACCGATAGTATTGCACATCCAAAACGTTGCCCGAGGCGTCTTTGATCGTGGCCGTCTTGAGGTCGCCCGTCGTGCCATTGCCCGTGCCGTCGTGATAAGTGTTTTCGGAGGTCCGCACGGTCGTCCACGAGCCGCCGTTCACCTGCCGCCGCAATGTGATCGTGTCCACCTTGCCGATGTTCGAGCCCGAGGCTAGGTAGGCGTACAGATACGATTCGACCGTGGTCGTCGAACCAACCGTGACGGTCCGCTGAAGTTCGGAGACCTTGCCGTCCGTCGTGCGGGCCGTGATCGAGGTCGTGTTGCCGTCCGGATCGGTGACGGACTTCAGTTGGCCCTTCTGATAGGTCGCGAGCGAGGCGTCGAAGTTGTTGAAGACGAGTTTCGAGCCGCCCGACGTGGTCAGGGTGAATTCCTTGGCCCCGGTGTTCTGGCTGAGCGTGTCCTTCGAGTAATCGCGGCCCGTGTAGCTGCCGCCGGAGCCATCGAACATCTGCGGCGGGCAACCGCCGACGATCGCCATCACGTCGGTCCCGTCCGTTTTCAGGTAGGCGACCGAGTCGGACACGAAGCCATTCCCCCCGGACGAATCGACCACGGTGTTCTTGGCGCTCGTCCAACTCAGGTCGGACTTCCAGCCCTGGCCGAAGCCGCCGGAGGACAGGTCGGGCTTCTTGATTCGGTTCACGCCGTCGGCGTACTGGATGCCATCGCCGGATTTCGCGGGCGCCGGCCCCAGTGTGGCGGAATTGTTCGAAGCGACGGACTCGCCGGAACCGCAACCGCACTCCTGGCAAACGCCGGCCGTGAGGGGCGCATCGTCGTCGGCGATGCGGATTGTGACTGAACTGGGCGACCCGACCGTGTAGACACTCGGGTTCGACGCGATCGTGATGACGATGGTTTCCGGGCCTTCGAAGATCGTGTCGCCATAATAATTCATCGTCAACGTGGCGGTCGCGCTCGTACCGACGAACGTCACGGGACTCGTCGTGTAATAGTCCCCGGTGGAGGCCGCCCGCGTGGCCGTGCCGCCGAAGGTCAGGGCGACGGAGAGCGGCCCGGTCGTGACGTCGCGAGTCAGCGTGATGGTCGGGCCGCTCGTCCCTTCGTTCATCTCGGTGGCCGACGTCGAGATGGTCACCACGGGCAGCGCGAAGGGCGCGATGATTCCGACCGGCCGACTGTCGCCCGCGACGAAGGTGCCCGCCGTGAGCGCCGCGCCGAACGGGATCATCGCCGCGATCTGGCCGTTGATCGCCGAGAAGACCCGCACCTGCCCGGAGCCCAGGCCCGGCCCCCGGCCGATGAGCAGGTCCAGCTTGCCATCGGAGTCCGCATCGACCACGCCCACGCGCACCCCCAGCGCGTTCATGTTTTGGAAGCCGTCGTTGTTCCACACCGAGGTCGTGTCCCGGCCCGAGAACACCTTCACCATCGACCCGCCCGTGGCCATGCCGGCGACGACGTCGGCCAGCCCATCATTCGTGATGTCCCACCCCGACTTGGACGCAGGCAGACATTGAAGAACTCCTGCGCTCGTCGTCCGACTACGGCCCGTTGCCGATTGCGTGGCCAAAGTGGCAAATGATGCCGAAG
>JANLUE010000860.1:0-3721 GCA_031363325.1 Gemmataceae bacterium | reverse complement strand
CCGACGCCCGCCGAACTCGCAACGCTCACCAAGCACGCCTACGGTTGCAGCCCATTGAAAAGCGACTTCAGTCCGGACCTGACCGGCGTCGAAGCAGACAACCCAATCCCGCGCAAGGTCGGCGATCCATCGCCGATCAAGCATTGCATCTACATCATCAAGGAGAACCGGACCTACGATCAGGTCTTTGGCGATTTGCCGCAGGGAAATGGCGAAAAGGAACTCTGCCTGTTCCCCGACGCGATCACGCCGAACCACCACAAGCTCGTCACGGAGTTCGTGTTGCTCGACAACATGTACGTCGATGGCGAAGTGTCGGCCGACGGGCACGAGTGGTCGATGGGGGCGTACGCGACGGACTTCGTCGAGAAGTTTTGGCCGCTCAGCTATCGCGGCAGTCCGAAGGGCCGATTTGGCTATCCATCGGAAGGGGCGCTCGACGCGGCCGCCCGACCGGCGGGGGGCTACTTGTGGGATCGCGCCGCCGACGCGGGCATCAGCTATCGAAGTTACGGCGAATGGATCGACAACGGCGAAATGAAAGCGGACGGCACCTTTGAAGATGGCAAGGCGACGGTGAAGGCGCTCGAAGGCCACTTCGACCCACAGTTCCGCGGCTACGATCTGGACTACCCGGACGTGAAGCGGGCCGAACGCTTCATCCAAGAATTGAAGCGCTTCGAGAAGAACGGTTCCTTCCCCCGCCTAACGATCCTGAAGTTGCCGAACGACCACACATCGGGGACCCGCGTCGGCAAGCCGACGCCGACCGCCCAGGTGGCCGACAACGACCTCGCGCTCGGGATGGTCGTCGAGGCCGTGTCGAAGAGCAAGTTCTGGAAGGAGACGGCGATCTTTGTGATCGAGGACGACGCCCAAAATGGCCCCGACCATGTCGATGCCCACCGGGTCGTTTCGCTGGTGATTTCGCCGTACACCAAACGCAAGTATGTCGATTCGTCGATGTATTCGACCACGAGCCTGTTGCGCACGATGGAGTTGATTCTTGGGCTGAAGCCGATGAGCCAGTTCGACGCGGCCGCCCGGCCGATGTACGCGTCCTTCACGAGCCGGCCGGACTTCACACCGTACGCGCTCGTCGTCCCGAAGACCGACCTGAAGGCAGTCAACCTTGCGGGGGCCTGGGGGGCCGATTGGTCCGCGAAGGCGGACCTCGCCAAGGAAGATCAGGCCGACGACATTCTCTTCAACGAAGTGATCTGGAAGTCCGTGAAGGGCGCGAAGTCGAAGATGCCGCCCCCGGTCCGGGCGGCGTTCTTCCTGCCGAAGCCGGAGAAAGACAAGGATTGACTGCCCCGGGCCTTCACGCAATCTTCACCGGGCCCGCATTGTCGGCTCCCACGGTCAATGTAAGGTATCCACGCCTCAAAGCCGACTCTCACCGCGAGCTTCCAATGCGTCGATACACCCTGGCGACCTGTCTGATCGTTCCGACGGTCGCCCTCCTGCTCGTGGGGGCGTTCGGCTGCAACAAAGATGGATCGAGCGGCGGCGGCGACTCGCCGGGTGCCGCGACCAGGATCTCCGGCGGCGGGGCCACGTTCGTCGATCCGATCATGCAGAAGTGGAGTAGCGAGTACAAGTCCGCGCACGGCACCGAGATCGATTACTCCAAGTCCGGCTCGAGCGATGGCATCAAGCAGATGACCGAAAAGAGCCTCGACTTCGGCTGTTCGGACGCGCCGATGAAAAAAGACCAGGTCGAGAAGGCCAAGGAAAAAGGCGGCGAAGTCGTCCATGTTCCGTTGATCATGGGAGCAGTCGCCCTGGTCTACAACCTGCCCGAAGTGCCGAACCTCAAGCTGAGCGGGCCGGTCATCGCCGACATCTATCTCGGCAAGGTGACGAGTTGGGACGCCGAGTCGATCAAGGCCCTGAACCCCGGCGTTGCTTTGCCCGGCAAGAAAATCACGCCGGTCTATCGTTCGGAAGGCAGCGGCACGACGAACATCTTCACCGAGTACTTGAACAAGGTGAGCCCCGACTTCGCGGACATGATCCCGGCCAGCACCAGCCCGACGTGGCCGAACATCGGGCTCGGCCAAAAGGGGAGCGACGGCGTGGCGAGTCACGTCAAGCAGAATGAAGGCTGCATCGGCTACGTCGAGGTGTCGTACGCCAAGTTGAACACAATCGCGACCGCCCTGGTGAAGAACGCGAAGGGGGCGTACGTCGCACCCTAAGCGTCGGCCGTCACCGCGGCCGGAGCGTGGGCCATCGCGCAGAAGCAAACCAAGGCCCCCTATAGCCTGCACGAGCTCACCTATTCGTTGACGAACGCCGACGCCGACGCGGCCTATCCGATCTGCGGCATCAGCTATGGGCTCGTTTACAAAAAGCAGTCGGCCGCTAAGGGCAAGAAACTCGTCGAGTTCCTGAAGTGGGCCACGACTGACGGACAGAAATTCGCCGGCGAATTGCACTATGCCCCGTTGCCCGCCGAACTCGGCGCGAAGATCGCGGCCCGGCTGGGGCAGATCGAGTTTGCGGAGTAGCTGAATCGTTGGCGTGCCCAGGGTAGGTCGCCGCGTGACCAACTCGGGGACATCATCCTCAACCAAAGCACCCCGTGGCCATCGTCTCGCCCGAATCTCCGCCAAGTTCCAGTCGCTTCCGCGATACGGTGGCGCGCCTCTTCGATCGCGCGTTCGGTTGGGCTTGTCGGTCGGCGGGCGTGCTCGTCCTGGCGATTGTGGGTTCGCTCGTCGCATTACTCGTTCAGCAGTCGTGGCCGGTCCTCTCCAAGGCCGGCGAGTATCAGCTCTTCACGACTTCCGAGTGGAACCCGTCGCGAAAGGTTCGCTATCTCGTCGAACCCGATGGCGCGAGCAATCGCTACGATCCCGCGAACGATTCGGCCTACTTGACATCCGAAGACAACGGCCTGCGCGTCGTTCGCTCGGCGACGAACGGCCATACGCTGATCGAACGCGAAAATGACGAAGGCGACACGGTCCTGGTCGATCGCGAGACGCGGCGGACGATCGGCCAACTCGTCGACAAGTCCGAGCCGCGGTTCGGCATCTGGGTGTTCGTGTATGGCACCCTGGCCACGTCCGGGATCGCGATGTTGATCGCGGTCCCACTCGGCGTCGGCACGGCCGCGTTTCTATCGGAAATCGCCCCCGGCTGGATACGCCGAACGTGTTCGTTTCTTTCGGAGTTGCTGGCGGCCATCCCGAGCGTCGTGTTCGGTTTCTGGGGATTGTTCTTCATCGCACCGGCGGTTCACTACTCGTTCCGCGCGCTCGGCATCCAAAGCTCGGCCTCCGGACAGGGCATTCTTTCCGCCGGCTTGATTCTGGCGATCATGGTCTTGCCGTACATCACGGCGATCACCTTCGACGTGTGCCGGGCGGTGCCGAGCGCTCAACGGCAAGGGGCACTCGCCCTCGGGGCCACACGCTGGCAGATGATCCGCAGCGTCGTCCTGCCGTATGCCCGCCCCGGGATCGTCGCCGCCTGTTTCCTGGCCCTGGGCCGGGCGCTCGGCGAGACGATGGCCGTCACGATGTTGATCGGCAACGTGCGCTACCTGGAGTTCGCGTTCGGGGCCCGCGGCGATTCGATCGCCAGTGTGATCGCCGGCCAGTTACACGAAGCCGACGGGCCAACTCGGGCCGCGTTGATTTCGCTGGGGTTGATTCTGTTCTTGATCACGGCCCTGACGAACGTGGCCGGCCGATCGCTGATCGGCTTG
>JANLUE010000840.1:0-1874 GCA_031363325.1 Gemmataceae bacterium | reverse complement strand
CGACTTGCGGTCGCGAACCAGATATACCTTCGCTATCGACCGATCGCGCTGCGATCAATCAACCTCGCCAATCCAACCACGTCGACGGAGGAACCGATGAGTGAAGAGAAAGTGACGGTCTGCGTTTGGCCGTATGGGGGCCTCAGTCACTTTGGCCACGTCGGCATCAAGCTCAAGAGCGCCGCCGTACCTGGCGACAAGTGCTACATCAGCTGGTGGCCGGGGGCCTACGCCGATTCCAAGTTCAACAGCAAGGTCCAAAAAGTCCAGAAGGTGATCCCGAAGGGGTTGCCCGTGCCGTACGACGCGCGGGCCCACGGTGGCCGGCAATATACGCACGACGTGATCTCCGAGATGAGCGACCGAGCCCGCGCCGGCCTGGAGGCGGGCACGTTCACGCCGAAAACGGGTCAGGTTGAAATCGACCTGGGCTTCGCCATGGGTCGCCAACTCATGACGGACGGTTTTCCGGTCCGCGAGGAATATGTCCTCGATAGCACGGGCGGCATCACCGGTGTGAAGTACATGTCGTGGGTCCAGAAGCCGGACAAGTACGAGATTCCGTGCATCGGCCAGGCGAACACGGCCGTCGGGCTCAACGCCACCGCCATTTTCCGCTGGTGGAAAATCTTCTCGGAGGCCCCGACCAACTGGTACAAGTTGATGAGCCGGAATCAGAACTGTGCCGGCGTCGCCGCGCTCGCGCTGCGGGCCGGTGGGGCGGCCTCCTTCGCCAAGCCGCCCAAGGCGTTCCTCTTCATGGACCCCAACCAGGTCCGCGACTGGGTCATCAAGGTCAAGGATCGCATCGACAAACTGAACACCAAAGTCAACGCGAACAATGCCGCCTACACGCCCGCGCTCACGGACATGAGCGGGACGATGGAAATCATGACCCTGGCGGAGTGGAAGACCAAGAGCGTGGAAGGCGTGTCCAAGCTGGCGATTCGAAGCTCGCAGATCAAGAAAATCGACCAGTTCATGACCCAGTACTGGGCCGAGGCCTGGGGCACGAGCGAGCAATACAACAAGAAAAAAGATCTGCTGATCGACTTGCTGGACGCGATCCACGTTTACCTGGCCGAGCGGGCCGGCCACAAGCGCGAGGCGGCGGTGCTCCTCCTGGGCGAACAGGTCTCGGCCACGTGGGACAACCGCATCGACCCGAACCCGCCAACGACCATCTAAGGATTGGCGGGACGTGGCCCGACGGGGGAGTAATTCGTCTTTGGATTCCTTTGTGTTTTGGTGTCCTTGGTGGTGAAACATCGGCGCGGGCGAACGACTATTTGCGCAGGAGCCGCTCGACCTCGGCACGAAAGACATCGGACTCGTGCCAGGTTTCCCAGTCCATGGTATTGTGACGGGGGTCGTCGATCGGCTTGATCGCCTCGCCGAGCGCCGCCCAGCCGTTGACGGCACACTTCGTAATCACCTCGGCCGCCCGAATCGGATCCCGCGGCCGATCCAGCCACTCGCGCGCAACCCAATAGAACCGCTCCCCTTCGGCCCGATTGCCCATCGCCAAATAAGCATTGGCGATCAGCAACTCCTCAACCGGCGGCAAATTCGGCCAGCGTGAACACATGACCGCGAAGAGAAGCGGAATCGCCTTCGCGGGCTGGCCATCGCGAATCAATTCCTGCGCGACGAGCCGCTGAGCGAGCCGGTCGCCGTACGCGGCGTGGGCCTGGAGGATGCGGCGGTCGTATTGAGTTGAAGCGAGGGCGGGTGTGTGGAAAGCCGCGCGAGCGGCGAGGCGGGGGTCGGGGTTCAGCAATTGGCGTTCGCGGTAGCGGTCGAGCGTGCGATGCTCGGGCATCGAGAGGATGCGGTCGAGGTAGAACCGGGCGGCGAAAGAGTCGGATGACTTG
>JANLUE010000704.1:0-4465 GCA_031363325.1 Gemmataceae bacterium | reverse complement strand
TGCTTGGAAGGGGCAAGCAAACGCGGCGTCACCCGAGGGGCTAACGCCCCCCGGCGCGCCTTCCGACAAAACGATTGAGAGATACGTCGAACGTTTAATTCGCTACCAATCAAGGGATTCACATATGAAGTCGAGTTTGCGCATCTTGATCGTGGGCGGGCTGGCCGTCGCGGCGATCGCGGGGGCGGTGGTCTTCTTTCAGAAGCCGGCCGGACCGCTGGCTTCGGCGGACCTGGCCGCTCAGGAAGCCACGCCAACCCCGCCGAAAGGCGACCACACCATGTTCGGCGGCACGCCGGGCCGAAACTTCATCAACCTCGTCGATACCGGCCTTTCCGCCGAGTTCCCCGCGAGCGCGGACGACCCGAAGGTCCACGTGCTCGGCAAGCGCGTGAAGTGGCAGGAACATCTGGGCAGCCGGGCGTATGGCGGGCCGATCGTGGCGAACGGAAAAATCTACGTTGGCACGAACAACGAGAACCCGCGCAACAAACGCGACCGCGGCCAGCCGACCGACGACAACCCCGACGGGCCGCCGGTCGACAAGGGGATCGTCATGTGCTTCGAGGAGAAGTCGGGCAAGTTCCTCTGGCAGATGGTCCACGACAAAATGGAGTCGGGCCAGGTGAACGACTGGCCGCGCGAAGGCGTGTGCGCCACGCCGGTTGTCGAAGGTGACCGCGTCTATTACACGTCGAATCGTTGCGAAGTCGTCTGCCTCGACGCAAACGGAATGGCGAACGGCAATGATGGATTCCAGGGCGAAAAGTACAAGACGCCGACCGATGGCGACGTGATCTGGTCTTACGACATGTACAAGGACCTCAAAGTCTTCCCGCACAACATGACCGACTGCTCGCCGCTCATCGTGGGCGATCTGATCTACGTCGTGACCGCGAATGGGGTCGACGAAAACCATCTGAACATTCCGTTCCCGGACGCTCCAAGTTTTGTTTGCCTGAGCAAGAAGACCGGCAAGCTCGTGTGGAAGAGCAGCCTGCCGGGCCGTTCGATCATGCACGGCCAGTGGGCCAACCCGACCTACGTGCAGATCAAGGGCAAAGGCCAGGTCGTGTTCCCGGGCGGCGATGGCTGGCTCTATTCGCTCGAGCCGGAGACGGGCAAGGTCATCTGGAGGTTCGACGCGAACCCGAAGGACTCCAAGTACGAACTCGGCGGCAAGGGCACGCGGAGCGACTTCATTGGCACGCCGGTCGTTTACAACGATCGCATTTTCATCGGCACTGGCCAGGACCCGGAACACTTCGAGGGCATCGGCCACTTCTGGTGCCTCGACCCGAGCAAGGAAGGCGACGTTTCTCCGGACCTCGTGACCGACGCCAAGAAAGATCCCCCGGAGACGAAGCCGAACCCGAACTCGGCCGTCGTGTGGCACTACGGCGGGGACGAGAAACAGAAGTTCGCCAAGCGCGACTACATCTACGGTCGAACGATGAGTTCCGCCTGCATCATCGACGATGTGATTTACATCTCGGAGCTGGCGGGCTACCTCCATTGCCTCGACGCCAAGACCGGCAAGAAGTTCTGGCAGTTCGACACCAAGTCCGCCATCTGGGGCTCGGCCTACTACGTCGATGGGAAAGTGATCTTGGCGAACGAGGACGGCGACCTGTACTTCTTCAAACACGAAAAGACGCAGGAAGTGATGGACGAAGTCGCCGACGGTTCGAAGGCCGGCGTGGCCGCCGAGACGAAAGCGAAGGCCGAGGGCAAGGACGAATCGGCCGCCCGGAAGATCGGCCGCGACGCCAACGACGCGGCCGTGACGGCCACGCGCGAGAAGATGAAGGCGAAGTACCTGTTGCAGAAAGTCGAAGTGGGCGAAGCGATCCGCTCGACGCCAATCATGGCGAACGGAATTCTCTGGGTAATGTCGGAGAAGACCCTGTTCGCCGTGAATCCGAAGTGAGGTTGCTACAATGGACGGCGGCCCGGAGCAGCGGGCCGCCGCCCGAAGCGTGAGACTGACATGAGTGTCGCAGAAGCCGTTGCCGAGTTACGCAAGATGTCCCGGGAGGATCGGGCCGAAATCGTTTCGGAGTTGCTGCGTGACTTCGAGCCCGATCTGGATTCGGGCGAAATCGACCATTCCCCGTTCGACGAAGTTGAACGGCAACATCTCGACCGCGTACTGGCGATCGACGGCGCGGACCAGTCCGTTGAGAAGACCTGGGAGGAACTTCGCGAGGAATTGATTGCGGGGGAAAATGAATGAGGCGAAGAACGGTCATCGGGCCAGTGGCGAAGCGAGAAATCGCGGAGGCGATGGACTATTATCGGGCGCAAGGCAAGCACCTTCCCAAGCGACTTCGAATGCAACTTGACGCGGCAATTCGGCGCATTCGGCGATCGCCATTCGCGGGCACGCTCGTCCGTGAGCCCGATGTGAGAAAAATACGTACGGCTGTCTTCAGCTATTTGATCTACTATCGAGTGTTCAAGGACAACATTCGGATCATCTCAGTTTTCCACTCAAGCCGAGATCCATCGACTTGGCACCAGACTGCGGACGACGATATCGCAAGCAGTGAGCCGGAGTAGCCATTGCATTCATCGAGTTCAGCCACGGCTACTCTGATGACCAATTCGATCGACCCGGAGGCCGCCGACTATACCGACGACCCTCGAGATCTCGATATTGGCCTGGCCGATCGGCTTTACGCCAATCTGTTGCCGATTCACATCGTGTATCTGTTGGTTTTTTTTCCGTGTTGGTTCGTCTCGCCGTTCACGCTCGCGGTGGGATTTTTCGGCTGGCGCGCCTGTCGGCATCCTCAAGTACGACGCCGAGTCTCCGTCCTCTGCCTCGTTGGGCTCGTGCAGACAACTGTGATTGGGATCATGATTCACAGCGAGTTCGTCGGCATTTTGCTTTGGATGTTTCGACGATTCTGAACGAACGCGGATCCCAACGATGCTCGACTCAAGCGATCTCGAAGTCGATGACTACGCCGAGTACCCCCTCGGCCAGCCGAATTGGGCCGAACGGCTCGTTCGTCGAATCGAGCCGATCGATCTGGCGATTCTCGCCTTCTTTGTACCGGCGTGGGTCCTGTCTCCGCTAATCTTCGCGATCGGCGTGCTCGCGCTCATGACGGCGAACTCGGTGCGGGTTCGCCAGCGGGCGGCACAAATGCTCGTCGTGGCCGCGGTCCCGTTCATCTTCTTGGTGCTCGCAAGCTTTTTGCTCAGCGGTCGAGTTCCTTGAGCCTTCTTCGCCGAATTGGCTTCGTCCTGGCACCGTCGAATGGCGCATTCGCTCGGAACTTCCAGGTGCCCGCGCGGCCGACCCCATCTCTCGCCTTGCAAATTCCCGCAGTACGGCTATTCCTCCTGACCCGTTCCCACGGCAGGAGGCCGACGCCGGATGTCCTCGCGCGCCACGAGCCGGTTCCCGACGCTCGAGCGCCGACCGGCGTACGAGACCGACTTTGGCCGAGCCTACGTGGCCGACGCCCTGCACGTACTCCGCGAGCTGCCGGACGAATCGATTTCGCTCGTCGTCACCTCGCCGCCCTTCGCGCTCATCCGCCGCAAAGCCTATGGGAACGTCGCGGCGACCGAATACATCGAATGGCTGCTGCCGTTCGCGATCGAGATTCACCGCGTGCTCACGCCGGACGGAAGCTTCGTCCTCGAACTCGGCGGGGCCTGGAACTCGGGTAGCCCGACACGGTCGCTGTACCAGTATCACCTCGTCATTCGACTGTGCGAGATGTTCCACCTGGCCCAGGACTTCTACTGGTTCAACCCGTCGCGCCTGCCGACGCCGGCCGAATGGGTCACGATCAAGCGGACGCGCGTCAAGGACGCCGTGAACCCGATCTGGTGGCTCTCGAAGAGCGAACACCCCCGGGCCGACAACCGCCAAGTCCTCAAGCCGTACAGCAAGTCGATGCAACGGCTCCTTCGCGATGGCTACGATGTCGCGATGCGGCCAAGCCAACACGAGATCGGCCCGCACTTCGGCCGCGACAATGGTGGGGCGATCCCGCCGAACCTAATGAGCGTGCCGAACACGCGCTCGAACGAGGCTTACCTGCGGCGCTGCAAGTTGGCCGGCGTGGCCCCGCACCCGGCGCGGTTCCCGGTCGAGCTTCCGGACTTCTTCATTCGCTTCCTGACCATCCCGGGGCAACTGGTTTACGACCCATTCGCCGGCAGCAACGTGACCGGCGCCGCGGCGGAGGCCCTGGAACGCCGTTGGATCAGCTCCGAGGAACGGGCGGACTACGTGGCCGGCTCGCGCTTCCGGTTCGAAGACCCCGAGCCAATTCGCAAGGCCGCGTGATCCCGATCGAGTGGCAAGGCCGACCGCTTTCCAGGTTCGCCGTGACGGGCTTGAAATGACTTCGGGCAGTTTCGTGGGCCGAGCATCATATAACGGACCGATGCGGATCGCCCAGATTCGATATTGACCGGCCTCGGGATGCGGATGCCGAAC
>JANLUE010000827.1:0-3242 GCA_031363325.1 Gemmataceae bacterium | reverse complement strand
CCCTTCCAACTCAACACGTCGGCCACCCAACGACGAGCGACCTTGTCCATCGGGTCGCGAGTCGTTAGGCGGCGGGCTTCTTCGAGCGCGGCGGGCCAATCTTTCTGGGCGGCGAACAACTCCAGGCGACGGAAGCGAGCGTCGCCGGTGAGGTCGAGTCCCTCGTAGGCGCGAAGGCCCTGGGCATACAGGCCGGCCGCGACCAGGACGCCGCCGAGTTCGAGCCGCGTCGCCGGGTCGGTGCCGGGGAGTTCGAGGGCGCGCGTGAGGATCGCTTCGGAGCGAACCTTCTCGCCGGCCCGATGAAGCGCGAGTCCGAGTCGCCCGAGGAAGATCGGCTCGCGGCGCAGGCCATCGTCGTCGAGCAAGGTGCGCTCGGCGACCGTGACGAGTCGCGCCCGGTCGGCCTTCACGGCGCTGTCCGGTTCGAGCCCGGCGGCCGTGTTGACGTAGCCGCGCCGTACTTCGGCCCGATCCCACGCGGCTTCGGGCAACGCCTGATAGAGCGTCAACGCCTTCGCCGGTTGCTTGGACCAAAGGTGCACTTCCGCGAGGCGAATCTTGACGCCGAGATCGGCCGGCGTGTCGCGAGTCAATTCTTCGAATAGGCGGATCGATTCGGCATGATCCCCCTTCCAGCTCAAGATGTCGGCCAGTCGGCGCTTGGCGTCGAAGTCCATCGCGTCGCGGTCGAGCAAGCGGCGACACTCGGAGACGGCGGCCGGCCAACTCTTCTGGGCGGCGAACAACTCGACGCGACGGAAGCGATTCTCCTTCTCGAGCACGAGTCCGTCGTACTGGCGCAGCGCCTCGGGATATCGCCCAGCGGCCACGAGCGCTCCACCGAGATCGAGTCGGGCCAACGCTTCCTTCGCGTTCGCGGCAATCGCCTTATCGAGCGCTTTTCCGGCCGTCTCGCGATCGCCGGCGCGAACGAGCCCGGTGGCGAGCCGACTCAGCGTGGTCACGTCGGCGGTTGCCAGGACAAGGTCGCTCACCCGGCGAAGTCGCGCCGCGTCGGGTTTCGTGGGCGACTCGGCATCGAGCGCGGCCGTCGCGTCCAGATACGCTCGACGCACGCGCGGGTCGTTCAGGCTCGTCTCCGGCAACGCTTCAAAGAGTGCCACCGCCCCGGCGAAGTCGCGCGACCAGAGCGTCACTTCCGCCAGGCGAACGGGCACTTCGATGTCGGCCGGTAGTTCCTTCGCCAACTCGCGAAACCGGGCCAGCGCCTCGGCGTGGTCCCCCTTCCAACTCAGCACATCGGCCAGCCAGCGCTTGGCTTTCAGGTCGTCGGGTCGATCGCGGAGGATCGTGTCGCACTCCGTCTTCGCCTGATCGAATCGCTTCAGCCCGGCGAACACTTCGACTCGTCGATAGCGCGCCTCGGCCGGCAGATCGAGTCCCTCGTAAAGCTTGAGCGCGTCCGCGTAGCGCTCGTTCGCTTGCAGGGCTGCGCCGAGTTCCAGTCGCGCGATCGGCTCCTTCGGATCGAGGGCCACGGCGCGATCGAGCGCACGACTCGAACGTGGCCTGTCGCTGGCCCGCGCGAGCGCGGTGCCGAGCCGTGCCAGATACACCGCGTCGGTCCACAATTCGTCGGTCGGCGCGAAGGACCGGTCGGCGACTTCGGCGAGTTTGCGGGCGTCGGGTTTCACGGGGCCGATCGGATCGAGGCCGGCCGCCGAGTCCACGTAGCCGCGCCGAACCGGGGGTCGATTCATGGCGGCCGCCGGTAGCGCTTGAAACAGCCCAACGGCAGTGGCCGAATCGCCACTCCAAAGGGTCACTTCGGCGAGCCGAACGTGTGTGTCGAGGTCGTCGGCCTCGTCCTTGACCAGTTCGCGGAACAGCTTGATCGACTCGGGGAATTCGCGGGCCCAACTCAGGACATCCGCCAGCCAGCGCTTGGCGCGTCGATTGGTTGGCTCGGTCGTCAGGATCGCGCGGGCCCGCGACTTCGCTTGCGGGAAGTCCTCGGCGGCGGAACACAACGCGATCAATCGGAAGCGATCCTCGGCATCGAGGACGAGTCCGTCGTAGAGGCCGAGCGCGGCCTTGTAGCGCTTCGCGCCGGCGAGCACGGCCGCGAGTTCTTTCCGGGCGATCGGTTCGGCCGGCGCCTGATCGACGGCGCGATTCAACAGGCGTTCGCCTTCGTCCGAATCGCCGGTGCGATGTAGCGCGTGGCCGAGCCGGGCGAGGAACAACGGACTCCGTTGCAAGCGATCGGCGACGGAATCGGACGCGGCCGTCCGGTCGCGGATGCGGCTGACCATTTCCTTGGTCGCCGGGTCGAGGGACTTCGCCATCGCGGTCGCGGCCAGGAAATTGTCCCACACCTTGGGTTGCTCGAAAGCCTTGGCCAGCGTGGCGCGGAAGACCGGCAGCGCCGTCGCCGCGTCGCCACTCCACAGATGGACCTCGGCGACGCGCAGGCGAAGATCGTCGTCGTCCGGAGCGGCCCGAGTCAACTTCGCGAACCATTCGAGCGACTTCGCGAAGTCCCCTTTCCAACTCAGCACGTCGGCGAGCCAGCGCCAGGCTTTTTTGTCGTTCGGGTCGCGTTGCAGGATCGACCAGCAACCTTTCTCGGCGGCCGGCCAATCCTTGAGGGCCGCGTGCAGCGAGATCAGTCGGAACGGATCGACGAGGTCCGGAGGCACGCCTTCGTAAAGCGCGAGCGCGTCCTTGTTTCGACCGGCGAGGGCCAGCACGCCGGCCAGCTCGACGCGAATCGCCGGCTTGTCCGGCTTGAGCGCGACGGCACGGTCCAGAAGCTTCGGCAACACGGCCCGTTCGCCATTTTCATGCAGCGCCCAGACGAGGCGCGACAGCGTCTCCGCCTTGGTAATCTCGGCGACTCGATCGGCGATCCGCAAAGCCACGGCGAGTTGGCCGGGGGAAAGAGTTCGCGCACCGGCGGCCGCGTTCGCGAAGCCATCCCAAAGTGGAGGTCGCGCGAAGTTCGCTTCCAGGAGCGCCTGATACCGGCTCAACGCCCCCGGGGCATCGCCCGCCGCCAACATTGCGTCGGCCACGCGCACGGGCAGGTCCGGGTCGTTCGGCTTCTCGCGCGCGAGCGCCTGCAAGATGTCGAGTGCGTCCTTATGTCGGCCGGTCGCGCTGCACACGCCGGCCATCTGTTCGCGAGCGCCAGGGTCGTTCGGGTTCTCGCTCAGGACCGAGACGCATTCGCGCTCGGCCTTCGCGGGCTCGCCGAGGTCGAGATAGATCGCCTT
>JANLUE010000757.1:0-5186 GCA_031363325.1 Gemmataceae bacterium | reverse complement strand
CACTTCGGCGAAGCCGGCCGTTTCCAATTCCTCGGGCGAATCGCACGCGGATCGCATGACCGTCAAGGTGGTTTCGCCCAAGCTGACATCGCTACCGATTACGGCCGACATGCTCGCCGTGGTCGAGCCCTATTACCGCGCCGACCTGAGGGCGCGGGCGTCCGGAATCGTCCGGACGGTGACGCGAAACATCGGCGACAAGGTCCGCAAGGGCGAAGTTCTGATCGAAATCGATGTCCCCGAGTCGGTTCAAGAAGTCGCGCAAAAAGTTGCTGGGGTGGAACAGCGAATCCAGGAAGTCCGGGTATCGCGGGCGCTTCTGAAAGATGCGGAGGCGAAGCGAGCCGTTGCGGCTGCCACGATTCGCCAGCGCGATGCGGAAGTCGCGGCGGCGGTCGCGTCGTCCGAGTTTCGAAAGAAGCGCCTCGATCGCTACCGGGGTCTGGCCGCCAAAGACACGATCGGCATCGACGTCCTCGAAGAGCAAGAAAAGGAATTTAAAGCTGGGGAAGCAGCGGTATTGGTGGCGCAAGCCGGCGTCGAACGGGCGAATGCGGATTTGAAGGATGCCGAGACAAGAATCGAGGCGGCCGCAGCCGATATAGACTTGAAGAGCGCGCTCGTCGAAGTCGCACGACGCGACCTCGACCGAAGCCGGGCCGTCGCCGACTTCGGCCGGATCACGGCCCCATTCGATGGCGTGATCGTGCGCCGGGCCGTCGATCCAGGCTCGTTCGTGCAGAACGCTACAACGGGTTCGAGCGATGCCCTGATCTCGGTGGCTCGCACGGACTTCGTGACGGTCGTCGCGCGCGTGCCAGACAATGCCGCGCCGTTTGTGACCGACCACACGGAGGCGACGCTCGATTTCGATAACGTCGCGGATGGGGCGATTGTTGCGCGCGTGACCCGGTTCGCGCCCTCGATCAATGCCGGGGACCGAACGACGCAAGTCGAAATTGACTTGTTCAACGGGGATGAGAAGGACTTCGCCCACGCGATTGGGCCGATCGTGTCCGCCGGGCTCGCTCCGCTTTCGCCGAGCTTGCCTGGACCGTCCGGGTGGTCGGCCGCGACGGCCGCAACGAACACGCTCGGGCAGCTCGCGGATCTTGGCGTGGATGTCGCCCACATACCAACCGGCCGGGCGCGACTGCTTCCGGGTGTGACGGGCACGATGCGGCTCAAGCTGCGGGACTTTGGCAGTGGGGCCGTCCTGCCGAGCACGGCCGTGTATTCGATCACCGGCAAGCCGTACATCCTCGTGGTTGAGGCGGGCCGCACGAAACAATTACCCGTGCGGGTCCAGGTCAACGATGGGCGAGTCGTCAAGGTGACCGTGCTGGTTCGCCGCGGTTTTGGCGATCCGGAAGCGAACGTCGAGTTGACGGGCCGCGAGCAAGTGATCGCGTCGAGACAACTTGAGATCGGCGAGGGTCGGGCGGTCGCGGCCGTCCTCGGCGACTGGTAACGCGCCCCGGCAAGGATGCCACGTGATTCGAACGCTCTTGATCGCGGCCTCGCTCGCCGGCGCGACCTTCGCGCAAACCCCGTTGCCGCGCCCGGCCTACGCGCCGCGCGAATCCACCGTCGTTGCTTCGACGAAACCAACAGACTTATTTCCAATCGACTTGCCGACGACGTTGCGACTCGTTCGTTCGAATAGCCCGGCGATTGGAGTCTCGCGTGCGCGAGTCCTCGAAGCACTCGCACGCCAGGACCAGGCCGAGGCGCTCTGGTTGCCGAATCTTTCGGCCGGGCTCATCTACTTTCGACTCGACGGCCAAACCCAAAATCAGCGCGGCGATGTGTTCGGCGTGTCCCGGTCGAATGCGTTTGCTGGCGGTGGTCCGCAGTTGCGGCTCGAATTGGCCGAAGCGATCTTTCAGCCGCTCATCGCCCGCCGATTGACGACGGCCGCCGGCCACGAGGCTCGCGCCGCCGACAACTCGGCCCAACTCGAAGCGGCTCTCGCTTACCTCGAACTCTTGCAAGCACACGCCGCACGTGCGATCAACGAAGACACACTCGCCCGCGCCGAGCAAATGCTCCGATACGCCAAATCCGCCGACGAGGCCGGGCTCGCCAAAACTCGCGCAGATGTCAATCGTGCGCAGGCCGAAGTTTACTTGCGGCAACAAGAGCGGATCGACGCGCAGGCAAAGACCAGCGTGGCCGCGGCTCGACTCGCCCGACTGCTGCTCCTGGCACCCGAGGTGAATCTCGTCCCGGCCGATGCGAACGTCGTCCCGGTGGTCCTTGTCCCGTCTGATTTCACTCTCGAAGATTTGATCGCGACGGCCGTGTCCAATCGACCCGACCTCGCAGCCGAGCGTTCGGCCTTGGAAGCCGCGATTCAGCGCGATCGACGAGCACGGATCGGGCCGTTCCTGCCAAAGGCGACGGTTGACTATCAGGCCGGGACATTCGGCGGGGGAACGAACGCCTACCTGAGCGACTTCAACTCGCGTGGCGTTGGTCAGGTACAGGTGTACTGGGAACTCAAAAGCCTCGGGTTCGGTGACGCTGCGATTACTCGTGAACGGGCAGCTCAGTTGACGCAATCGCATTTCCGAGTGCTGGACGTTCAAGCCCGCGCCGGTGCGGAAGTCGTCGAGGCGGCAAAGATCGCCGCCGCCAAATACAGTTCTCTCGATGTCGCCCAGAAGGCCGTGACCGAGGCGACGGAGCTCTATCGCAAACTCCAGGCCACATCCTTCAACATGGTTGGCCCGCGTGCCCAGTACGACGCTCTGGAGCCGCTCCTCGCAATCTCAACGTTAAATGTCGCGCGAATGCAATACCTCGGCTCAGTCATCGAATTCAACAAGGCCCAGTTCCGCCTCTACACGGCCATCGGCCAACCGCCAGAGGAAGCCCTCGGTGCAATGAAACCCCAGGCGGTCGAGGTTCCCGTCGTCCCGCCACCTTTCAAGTCGGATCCCAAGAAGTGACACGGGCGACTGCTCGTTGGCTTTTTGAGCCACGACAAGTGCTTTCATTTTTTGGACAAGTTTGGCGGCACGACGACGCTCTGCATGGCCGAAGCTGCAATGGGCCTTGACCCCTGGGTTCACGAGCGGATAATCTACCGAAGTCCCAATGGAGTTGTTCGCATCGAATGCTCGGCAAGTTGCTATCTCTGGCGCTTTGCACGCTGATCCTGGTGCCTCAGCGCATTTGTACCTGCATGGCGGAAATCTCGCCATGCACCGAGCGGCATTCTTCAAGTCGATTCGAGACGGAATCATCGGTCGCTGGACACGCCGGCTGCCAGCATCTTCACCACGATCGCGATCAGTCGGAGGACCCGAATGACGGTCCGCGAATCGTTGAGCCAGTGTCGGATTCGTCGATCCCGCCCGCCGAACCGCATCAACATCATCGTTCCGATTGCCCAGCGGTAACCGCGCTCGTTGGCCTGGAATCGCCGAAGCCGGAATGCGTTCGACTTGACAGCCCGGCGGGCGGCGAACTTCCGCCGACTCTAGTCGTTAAAGTCTCCCCGGCCTGCCCGGCCCACGATCGAGAATCGGCCCGGCCGACTCCTCGCAGCCCTCTCTTCCTACTGTTCCACGTTCTGCGGAACTAACTACCCACGTTGGTCGGCTCGACCTGCTCGCACGTTACGTGGTCGAGCGTTCCATTTACTCGTTTCAGCTCGGGTGTTCGCTTTTCGCGAGGGACGCCCGTTCCACAAGCTCGTCGAGGTGTGCATGCGTCCCGGCAAGTTCATATCGGTGCTGGTTACGGTCGGCATTTTGGCGGGCATCGCGGTCGGCGCGTATGCGACGCGCGAACGGTGGTTGCCGCTCGTCTTTCCCCCCCCGAAGTCCTCAAAGGTCGAGGAAAAGAAGGAAGATGGCGGGTCGGTGGAACGCATCAAACTCAGCCCACAAGCTCAGGCAAACCTGAAGCTCGACGTGGACGCGCTCGTGCCCGAGCCGTACATGCGAAAGCTCTTGATCCCAGGCATTGTCGTGGATCGGCCCGGCGTGACGGATCGCGGAGTCACTGCCCGGGTCGCTGGCATCGTGGGCGAGATTAAAGCTCGGCCCGGCGACACGGTCAAGGCCGGCGACCCGCTGTTCACGCTGCAACTCGTCGGCGAGTTCGTGCAGAGCACTCAGACCGAGTTGGCAAAGGCCGCACGGGAACTCACGTTCGCCGAAGCGAAACGTGTTCGGACGGCGGACCTGGTCAAGCAAGGAACCCAGGCCCCGGCCGAGTTGATCGAAGCCGAGAACCAGGTCAAGCGGGTCACCACCCAAGTGCAGGCCTATCGACGGCAACTTCAAGTGCTCGGCCTGACGGCCGCGCAAGTTGGCCTGGCCGAAAAGGGCAATGTCGTGACCGAACTGGTCGTCACGGCCCCGGACCGGCCGACGGAGGGCGTCCCAATTGAACCGAAGGGGATCGCCTCCGAAGCGGGGAAGGTCGAACCACCCGTCTTTGAAGTGCAGGAACTCAAGGTCCAACTCGGCGAGGCCGTGACGGCCGGCCAGACCCTGTGCTTGCTGTCGAACCACCAATTGCTTTACGTCGAGGGGCGGGCCTTCAAGTCCGAGGCCAAGGCCCTGGCCCAGGCGGCCAAGGAGGGTTGGCCGGTGACCGCCGAGTTTGCCGAGGAGACTCCCGGCGAATGGAACAAGACCGAGCCACTGACGATTCGCCACCTTTCGAACACGGTTGATGTGGCGACCCGTTCCTTCGCCTTCTACTTGCCGCTCAAGAACGAATCCGACACCTACCTAAAGGACGGGAAGACGTACTTCGTTTGGCGGTTTCGGCCAGGCCAACGGGTCCGGCTCAAAGTTCCCATCGAAAAGCTGGCCGACGATGTCTTCATCCTGCCGTCCGGCGCGGTTGTTCGTGAGGGGGCCGAAGCGTTCGTGTTTCGTCAGAACGGTGATTTGTTTGAGCGGAAACCGGTGCGTGTCCTTTACGAGGATCGGATCGAAGTGGTTTTGGCGAACGACGGGAGCGTCGGGGCCGGGCAGTTTGTGGTTCGCAATCAAGCCGCGGCATTGAATCGCGCCATCAAAGCGGCCGCCGGCGGCGGGGGCGGCGGCGGGCACGAAGGCCATAACCACTAACCCGGAGATCCAATGCTGAACGCGGTCATCAAGTTGTCGCTGCGCTACCGGGCCTTGGTCGTGGTCGTCAGTTTGGTCGTCCTCGGGTAC
>JANLUE010000737.1:0-5645 GCA_031363325.1 Gemmataceae bacterium | reverse complement strand
CTTCGAGGCCGGGGTCGCCCCATCAGTCGATCACTTGCCGGGCTGCGTTCGACGGAAGTCCGCGCCCGATATTCGTCGCACGTCCGCGACCTTCCCGTCCCGGAATTGCACCACGATCACGTCTTCAATTTCGAACCAGCCGGTCGGGTCCTTTTGGTGCGACTCGAGCGAGCGACGCGGGTGGGTCCACGTTCCTTCCACCGTGGGCCGATGGCTCCAGGGCGGGAAGCGGAGTCGGTCGACGACTTCTTGCTCGCTCATGCCAATTTGAATCGAATCGAAATCCGAATCGCGTCTCTTCGATTGCGGGCAACCTTCGAGGATCACGATCAGAGCGACGGCTGAAAGGCCGAGGACGAGCCCGATCATCGTGCCGATCGTTTCGGCGGAGTCGGCGGACCATCGCTTGCGCTCCGAACGTGTGCGCCTCGGACGGGCGAACCAATCGCGTCGGCGCAAGCGCCCGTCGGATTCGCCGGCTCGTTGGAAGCGACGTTTCGGAACGGGCGGCGGATCGGGAGCGATGTCGAACGTCTCCGGTGGCGCGACCCAAAACGCGAGGCCGCACCCTGGGCAGCGGACGGCCTCGGTCGCCATGGTCGCTTCGTCGTAAATCACGTCGCCGCGACACTCGGGACAGGGGGTCGTGTTCGACATCAGGCCCAGGCCTTTCGCAAGACCTCCAGGCTCTTCGGGACGGCCGTGCGCGGGTCGTCCTTGCCTTCGAACTCGAGCGACACGTACCCACGATAGTCGTGCTTCTTCAGCAACTTCGCGATCCGGGCATCGTCCAGTTCGAGCGTGTACCACGTGCCGCCACCGAAGTACGTCTTCGCCTGAACGAGCACGGCGTGCGGAGCCAGTTGCTCGAGTCGGTCGTAGGGGTCCTCCAGGAAGTTGCCCGTATCGACTGTGACCTTGAGCCACGGCGAGTTCACGTCCTTGATGACGCGCAACACCCCCTCCGGCGTGCGGCCAAGGCCCCAGTGATTCTCCAGGCCCATCACGACGCCGCACTTCTCGGCCGACTTCAGGCATTGAGCGAACGACTCGGCCACCCAGCCGAAGCCTTGCTCGTCGGTCAGCCCGGCCGGTGGCGATTCGAGGCCGCGGTTTTTCATCAACTCATCGAAGTTCTTGGAGGTGCCCCAGGTGCCCGTGTTCACGCGGATCGTCGGTATGCCGAGCGCGTAGGCCAGTTCGATGCATTTGATCGTGTGGTCGACGTTCTTCTTGCGCTCGGCCGCGTCGGCCCGGAGAAACGTCTGATGCGTCGAGAAGCCCATCAGATCGAGCCCGTGCTTGAACGCCCGCTGTTTGATCTTCTGCAACGTGGCGTTGTCTTCCTTCTCCATCTGGCGATGCAGGATCTCGACGCCGTCGAACCCCATGTTGGCCGCGAGGTCGATGCACTTCTCGACGTCGCGTAGCTCGTTGTGCTTGAACTGCCAGAACGAATACGTCGAAACGCCGATGCGATTCGGCCGGGCCTTCGCGGTCGGTTCGGCGGCCGGCAGTTGCGAGACGGCGAGCGAACCGGCGGTCGCGGTCAGGAACGCACGACGATCGATGGACATGGTCGGCTCCGGGGCGTGGCGAGGCGGAGTTCGTTGTACGGGAATCGTTACATTCCCGTGATTGACTTGCGTCGCGACCGGCTTCACACTGGGCGATGGAGGTTCGAGATGCTCCGCTCGTTCGCGCTACTTGCGTTCGCCGTTCCGGCGCTGGCCGACCCGCCACTCGCGTTCGTCGGCGAGCCGTTGCCGGCCGGCGCCGTCGGTCGATTCGGTCGGCCGGGAGTGGAAGAACCACGTGGGCCGATGGCCGTTGGCCAGTTGCCCGGCGGGGCGGTTCGACTGGCCATCGCGGACGGACGCACGGTTCGCGTTTGGGCTTGGCAGTCCGTCACATCGCGGCGACCCGTGCACGAACTGGTCGGCCACTCGGCCGACGTGAAGCACCTGGCGATCTCGGGTGATGGTCGCGTCGCCGTTTCGGCCGACGTGGGCGAAGTACGGGCCTGGGACATGATCTCCGGCGAGTCGACCGTCGTCGCCACGAGCAAGAAACCGATCACCGCCTTGGTCGTCGATCGTTCGGCTCGCCGAATCGTTCTCGCCGTGGGAAGCGACGTTCAACTCATCGACCGTCCAACGGATCGACGCATCAAGATTGGTTCACACGACCGCGACGTGTCGGCCCTCGCCATCGGAGTCGGGGGGCGACTCGCGACGGCCGACGTTCGTGGCCGCATCGCGGTCTGGCGAGCCGATGGCACGCGTCTGGCCGACCTGGCGTGGACGCCCCTGGTGGTCGAACCGGCCGCCGAGCCGCGCTTGCCGGCGAATCTGAAGCCGAAGGGGCCACTGCCCAGCGTGATCGATTATTCCGATGGCGTTCGCAAGCTCGCGTTCTCGCCGGATGGCACGCGCTTGCTCGCCGCGGGCGGAACGGTCGTGCGTCTTTGGGACGTGGCGTCGGCTAAGTTAATTTGGCAACACAATCGGCACGCGCGCGTCTCGTTGGGGCTCGAATTCCTTTCGAGGAACTATGTCCCGCCCGATGCCGGGCCTCGACAAGTGGGCCGGGCCAACGACATCGCGTTTTCGCCGGATGGCAAGCTCGTCGCCTCGTCGGGAATCAACGGCGATTCCTGGATCGGCCACGCGGACCACGGCGAAACGCTTCGCGAGACGAAAGATCGGGTGCCCCACTTCGTCGATCGTGCCGGCTTGGACAGCGCGGTCGGCGTTCGATTTGACCCGGACGGCAAGACCATCACGCTCTTCGATCGCTCCCGGCAATTCGTTCGCGAAGAGATCCGATCGGGACGTCAGATCGCCATCGCTGGCGGACATCGGTGGGGAGTCACAGGGCTCGCGCTGACGCCCGACGGCCGTTATCTCGCTTCCTACGGTGACGACGGGCTCATCCGATTCTGGCGCGTGGCGACCCACGAGTGCGTCTCGATTCGGCGCGGCGGGACATCGAGCTTTCATGGCGTCAACGACATCGCCTTTTCGCCGGACGGCAAATGGTTCGTTACCGGCGGAACGTTCCACGGGTTCGATGTTTTCTCGGTCAAGGGTGACCCACCGCGAACGTCGATGAAAGACAATTACGATCGCGTTTCCTACCAGTCGCACGTGTTCACGCCCGGCGAACCCGCGACGCTGTTCGCGTTCTTTCGCGAACGCGGGCTGTCGCGAACGCTCAACCTGGAGAATCGAAAGGAATCCGGCCCGAACATCCGGGTTTCCGACGAGCCGAAGTCGATGGCCATTACGCCGGACGGCAAAATGGTGGCCGTCGCGTTCGGATACAGCCCGACGCCGATGCCGAAGATTTTCGACCCAGTGACCGGCAAAGAAGCGTTGACGCTCGAAGAGCCTTCGGGCTACGGCCTGATCGATTCTGTGAAGTACTCCCCCGACGGTCGCACGTTGGCGGGTCGCAGTCGCGCCGCCTTGACACTGTGGGACGCGGCCACGGGCCGAATCGTCGCGAGCCTGGTCTACGAGGGGAGTGAATGGGGCGCGTTCGCGTTCGCCCCAAATGGCAAGACGATCGCGGCCGCCGGCTCGACGCCCGGCGTCGGCGAGAATGCGATCCGGAAGCCGGGGGTGATCCGCAACTTCGACGTGGCGACCGGCAAAGTCCTGCGCACGATCTCAGCCGTCCCGCCCGTCCGCTCGCTGCTCTACCACCCCGATGGCACGCTGTTCTCCGGCTCGGCCGACGGGGCGATTTACGTTTGGCCCGGGAAGTAGTTACTTCGCGGCCGTGTACTTCTTCAATTCCATCGTGATCGACATCGCCCCGACGCCCATCTCCTGCTTGACGAGGCCCACGCCGTCCGAGAACCAGTTGGTCGCCTTGACGCTTTGGCCGCCGACCTTGATCGTCATCTCGATCGGGTACGCTTCGTATTCGCCGGCCGGGAGCTTGACCTTCTCCGCCTCTTTCGCTTCGAAGTCCGCTTCAATGTCCTGGTCCATGAACTTCAACTTCTCGCTCCACTTCGTGCCGGCCTTGTACGGGTACTTGATCGCCATGATCGGCGTATCGAGCTTCTGGCCGTTGAACGCGTGGCGATAGACGCCCTTTTCGTCGGCCGACATTTCTTCCGATGTCATCTGAGTGGCGACGTTGATCGTCAGCTTGGAGATGGCCCGCTCCCCGGCCTTCGGCTTGGAAACTTCGGTGATTTCCTGGGTCGCTTCGAGCGTTTGACCCATGACCGAAACGGAGAACTCCCACTTGGCCCCCTTCGCCAGGGGGTACAGATTGAGCTTCTTCGGCTCGTCGGTTCGCGCCGATGGAACGGCGAGCATGGCGGCCAGGCAGATCGCGGCGAATCGAAATCGGGTCATCGGTCGGCTCTCGGTGAAAAGTTTGGCGTCTGACGGAACCATACTTGTGAAATCGCCAGTCGCAAGGGTGAACCGAACAATTGCGGATGCCTCACCCCGCGTCTACGCTGACCACTTCACGCGAAAATAAAGAGGTTCTCATCACAAAGGACACCAAGACCACGAAGAATACAATCCCAATTCATGAATAAAATTATGCATTTGGAATTTCTTTGTGTTCTTCGTGTCCTTTGTGGTGAGTACGATTGACTCTCAACCGGAGCCACCTTGTCCTCTCCCATTGAGTCGGAACCATGACTTATGGAATCGCCAGCCGCGAGGGCGAACCGAACAATTGCGGATGCTACGCCCCGCGCCTACGCTGACCACTTCACGCGAAGACAAAGAGGTACTCACCACAAAGGGCACCAAGATCACGAAGAATACAATATTGATTCATGAATAGCGTATTACGTTAATTGCAATGTGTTTCTTTGTGTTCTTCGTGTCCTTTGTGGTGAATGCGATTGACTGCCAACCGGAGCCACCATGTCCTCTCCCATTGAGTCGGTCCTGAAGGAAACCCGCCTGTTCCCGCCGTCGGCCGAGTTCGCCGCCAAGGCGCACGTCAAGTCGGCGGCCGAGTACGAACGCCTCTGGGAACAGGGCCGCGACGACCCCGAGGGGTTCTGGGCCGAGCAGGCGATGGAGAAGTTGCACTGGTTCAAGCCGTGGGACAAGGTGCTCGACTGGCAGCCGCCGCACGCGAAGTGGTTCGTCGGCGGGCTCACGAACGTCGCTTACAACTGCCTCGATCGGCACCTCGATGGGCCGCGCAAGAACAAGGCGGCCATCCTCTGGGAAGGCGAACCGGGTGACACCCGCGTCCTGACCTATCACCAATTGCACCGAGAAACCTGTCAGTTCGCGAACGCGTTGAAGAAACTCGGCGTCGGCAAAGGCGATCGCGTCACGATCTACATGCCGATGGTCCCCGAGGCCGCGATCGCGATGCTCGCGTGCGCCCGAATCGGGGCGACGCACTCGGTCGTGTTCGGGGGGTTCTCGGCGGAGGCCGTCGCCGACCGGAACAACGACGCGAAATCGAAGTTGATCATCACGGCCGACGGCGGCTGGCGGCGCGGCAAGGTCGTGCCGCTCAAGGCGAACGTCGACGCGGCGCTCGCCAAATCGCCGACGGTCGAGAAGTGCGTCGTCTTCAATCGCTGCAACCAAGCGGTTGAAATGAAGGCCGGTCGCGATCACTGGTGGCACGAACTGATGGCCGAC
>JANLUE010000736.1:0-5783 GCA_031363325.1 Gemmataceae bacterium | reverse complement strand
GGCCAGATCAAGACCGGCAGCGCCAGTCGAACGGATCGAATCGCGAAGTACAATCAATTGCTGCGGATCGAGGAAGAACTCGGTTCGGCGGCCCGCTACGGGGTGTGATTCATGCCGGAAACGCTCATGGACCCGCCGATGGCGTTCTACGCCGTTCTGGCGGCCCTCGCCTTGGTCTCCGGCGCGGTCGCGTTTCGCAGCCGCAAACGCTCGGGGCTTTCGGTGTTCGCCGCGTCGATCGCGGCCTTGCTTGGTTTGTTCGTCATCGATCGGACCTACGAAAGCCCGCGTGAGGAAGTCGTCCGCAAGATTGGCGAAATGGGTGAAGCGAGTCGAGCCAGTCGATTCGACGATTTGTTCCGCCACGTTTCCGAATCGTTCAAGTACAAATCGCTGAACAAGGCCGGCCTGCAGGCGAAAGCTCGCATGGCGCAGTCCATGGAATTCGGCGGCATTTCCGAGCACGATCTCGGACGATCGAACTTCACGCGCGTCGACGATGCGACCATCGTCCATTGGTTCCGCATCCGGAGCCACCGACCCGACGCCCTGTTGCAAGTGGAAGGCACGTTCAAAAAAGAAGCGGACGGCCAGTGGCGCCTGATCGGGTTTCGATTGTTCGACCCGGTCAATCGCAACGACGAAAAGGAAGTGCCGGGACTGTAGAGGAAACCCCGGCCTCGAAGCCATCGGCCGGGGCGGATGCCGCGATTCCGGACGATGGCGACAAGCACCTGGAGCTTCGATGCGCATCCTGTTCTTCCTTCTCACATTTTCGACCGCCGCAGCCCACGCCGACGACGCGGCCGACATTCGCAAAGTGCTGGACGATCAAGTCGCGGCCTGGAACAAGGCCGACCTCGCGGGGTTCATGAAGGGCTACTGGAACTCGAAGGAGCTGACGTTTGTCTCCGGCAAGGATGTCACCAAAGGCTGGCAGGAAACGTTCGACCGCTACAAGAAGCGGTATCAGGGCGAAGGCAAAGAGATGGGCCAACTCACGTTCATGGACGTGACGATCGAGGTCCTGACGGCGGATACGGCCATCGTGAAAGGGGCCTGGGAATTGAAGTTGGCCAAGGAGAAACCGGCGGGCCGTTACACGCTGATCGTCAAGAAATTGGCGGAGGGCTGGCGGGTGGTTTACGACCACACTTCCGGTTAATTTTCCCGGAGTCAGGCGAGACCGACGAGCGACTCGGCTGAAATCCGGGAACTCCAACTTGCAAGTACCTGGGCCAAATCAGTTCTTGGCCTTGATCAACTCCTCGATCGTCTTGCCCGGCTTCAACTCGCGGCCCTTCAGCCCGGCGTATTCGGCGGGGTAGCGCGTGGCGCGGAAGATCCCCCCGCCGCCCGGAGGGCCGAAGCCACCACCCGGCGGGCCGGGCGGTCGGGTGGGGCCCTTGTCCTTGTCCTTCTTCATCCCCTCGAACTGCTTCCGCTGTTGCTCGTCGAGGACTTTGCCGAGCTTACCCTCGGCATCTTTCTGCAGTTCGTCCATTTGCTTCTTCTGCGCGTCGGTCAAGTTCAGCCGCATCCGAACGCTCGCCGACACAATCTGACCGGGCTCTTCGGAAAGGGCACGGCCCGACTCGTCGCTCGCGGCCCGCTTCTTTTGTTCGTCGGTCAGCATCTTGTCGAGTTGGTCCGCCATTTCCTTGTCCAGGGCGAACAACTCCTTCCGCTTCTCCGGCGTCAACTCCAACCGAGAGTGGAATCGGGGCGGAACGATCTGGCCGAGCTTGGGCGAAATGGAAGAGTCCGGCGACGGGATGCCCAGCACCGGATTGAGGTACTTCCAGACCATTTCCTTCGTGGCCGTGACTTCGAAGATCGTCCCGTTGGCTCCGGAACAGATGAACGTGTTGCCGTTGGGCAGGCGATGAGTGCCCGAGATGAACGAGGAGTAAAACTCAATTCGCTTGGGTGCCGAATAGCTCCACACGGGCGCTTCCGGGCCGTAGGGCTTGCCCGCGGAGAGTTCGTAACGTCCATCACTATCGACCGGTGGAACGATCTCGTCCACGGACGAATACGCCCCGCCGGTGCGACGCATGCCGTTGTTGAAGACGAGGATGTTGCCCGCGCCGGGGCTCCCCTTGGGGATCCAGTGGGCGTTGTGCTGAGAGAACAATTTCTGATCCTTGACTGTTCCCCCGCGGTAAGCGCGGGGGTTGCCCCAACGGTAGAGCAGGCCGCCGCCTTTGCCCGCCTTGCCGCCCTTTTCCGTCGCGGCTTCCGCAGTCGTCGTGCCGTGGTCGATCACCCAAAGTTCGCTGAACTGGTGCACGCTCAACATGATCTGATCGAATTCGGCGTTGTACGCGACGCCGTTCATGTGCAGCCAATCGGGCGAGACCGGGCCGGGCTTGCGATCCGCGCTGCCGACGTAGCCCAGTGCCTGAAGCTTCTTCAGTTCCTCGGGCTTGGCAACCATCGCCCCGATGGTGTTGTCGCCGAAGTTGACGTCGATCCGCTCCGGATGCTGGCCCACTTCGTCAAAGTGATTCTTGGTCTTGTCGAACTCCTGAACGATGTGGTCCCACGCGTGCCATTCCCAAACGATCTTGCCGGTCGTTTTGCCGGTCGGTTTGATCTCAACTACGCTGTCGGCCACAATTCCAGTCTTGTTGACCGTCTCCGAACGGCGGCCGGCCGCGACGGATTCCTCGCGAGTCTTCTGCTCCCAGACCAGGAGCAGCACGTTGCCGTTGGGCAATCGACAAATGTCGTGGTGGCCCAGGTGCGCGTCGTCGGCGTAGGTGAAGTCCCACAGCAATTCGCCGTCCCAGGAGAATTCCTGGATGCGCCCGCCCGCGCCGCCGAAGACGGGGAACGGCGGGTTGACCACCGCGCCGGCGCGGAGCAAGTTGCCATTTTCCAACAGATAGGCGCTGTGGCCCGGCTTGCAGTCACTTTGCCACGTCTTGACGACCCGCCCGTCCATATCGAGCAGGTAGGTGGTGGTCGAGTTCGCCGGAGCCAAAAGGGTGTAGCCCTGGCAGGCCTGCTTCGCGTCGTTGAGATTCAGCCCGAGCTTGATCGCGGGCGGCTTGCCCTTTTCCTTGCCCTCGTCTTTCGGCTGGGCATTGGACTTGGGGTTGGTGCTGCAAAAGGCCCAGATTCCCAGGACAAGAGCCACCATCGATCCGGCCCGACTTGGGCCATCGTTTCGCAACGTCATGTGGTCTTCCCCTGGGGTGCGAATGATTCGAAATCGGTGTTCAAGGCTCTCGCGACATCGGCACCGGCCCACGATCACATGCGAGATATTACGAGGTCGGGCCCACAACTCAAGATTCGTGACACCGATCCATTCTCATCGGTTCGCTACGAATTTCCGGTCAATTCGAGCGATGTCGGAAACGAAGCTTGCGTCCCGAGTCGCGTCACGCTGAGCGCGGCGACCCGGTTCGCCCTTTCGATGGCAGAACGGATCGAACTCCCACGCGCCAACTCGACGGCCAGCGCGCCGCAGAAGGCGTCGCCGGCCCCACTCGTGTCGACCGCCTGGACCGGAATCGCCGGCAACTGGAACTCCCCTTCCGGGCCGAGGTACAACACGCCATCCCCGCCAAGTGTCACAATCACTGTGGCCGGCCCGCGTGCCCGAAGAGCCTGGGCGGATGGCAGCGTTGATTCAATCGACAGGCCGGTCAGGTGGCTCGCTTCCGATTCGTTGGGCACCAACACATCGACGAGTGCGAGCAGGTCGTCGGGCAATGTTCGAGCGGGCGCGGGGTTGAACAAACAAATCGATCCGGCCGACCGGGCGATGCGGAACGCTGCGGCCGTCGCGTCGATTGGGGTTTCGCACTGAGCCACGACGACGCGGCTCGCTCGAATCGCGTCGGCGGCCGTTCGCACATCGTCGACGGAAAGTCCTTCGTTTGCCCCCGGCACGACGACGATCGAGTTGGCCCCTTGATTGTCGACCAGAATCGCGGCCGTCCCGGTCGGCCGATCCAGGTCCTCGCCGAGGTGCGTAACGTCGATCCCTTCGCGGCCAAGTTGCTCGCGCGTCGCCCGGCCGAAATCGTCACGCCCGACTCGACCCACAAAAGCGACTGGCTCGCCGAGTCGCACCGCCGCGACCGCCTGGTTCGCCCCCTTGCCGCCGAACCCCTGGAAGTAACCGGTGCCGATGATCGTCTCCCCCGGCCGAGGCAGACGCGGCGAGCGAAAAGTCAGGTCGATGTTCGCGGAACCGATGACGGTGATCATGGTCAGTCGTAGCAAATGTGCGGATTCATCTCGGCGGGGCTACGCCAGACGATCCCGTGCTGTTCCAACAGGATTTGTTTCATGACGGCCCAGCGCCAATGACAAAAACCAAATTCCCGACAAGATACCCCGTCCGACGTCAGCTCTCGGTCCGCTTGTTCGCCGACCGATTTCAACAGCGGGCCAATGTACTCCTCGATCGGATCTCGCTTCTCTTCCCAGCCCGGACAGTAGGTGGTGGCCAACGTCACCGGTCGCGTCGCGAGCCAATAGCCACCGCAACTCGCGAGGACCACGAATCCAATCCAAAGCCATCGCCAACGAACCAGATGTGCGACGAGTCGACCTGGTGGCCGAACGCGTTCGCCGTAGTCCTCTCGAACACCCATCGCTTCACTCCATCATACTCTGCATCGACGATTGTCGCCGAACTCGCCTTCCCACGGAAGTCGATTTCCGACTAACATGTCGCTCGCCCAGCCGCCCAACCCGAGGCCGCACGGATGCGCCGACTGTTCGCACTCACTTTGATATTCGCCGCGCCGGCGATTGCCGATTCGCCCAGCGTCACGCTCGACCCGATCGCCTACGACGACCTCGCCAAGGAGATCGCCGGGCTGAAGGGCAAGGTCGTGCTCGTCGATGTCTGGGGCACGTTCTGTCCGCCATGCCGCGAAAAGTTTTCCGGCGTCGTCGAGTTGCATCGCAAGTACGCGGTCGATGGGCTCAAAGTACTTTCCGTGAGCGTCGATCCGAAAGAAGACACCCCGGCCGCCAAGGCGTTTCTCGTCAAGCAACGAGCCACGTTCCGCAACGTGATCCTGACCGATCGCGCCGAGGTTTGGCAGACGAAGTGGAAGATCGACGGGCCGCCAATTCTCTTTCTGTTCGACCGCCAAGGTCAACTCGTGAAGCGATGGGACGGCAAGATCGATTTAGCGGTCGTCGAGCAACGAGTCGCGGAGCTGATTCACGAGAAGTGAGCCGACTCAGCGCCCTTCAAACAAGTGCCGTGCGGCGCGACCGCTGATTTCCTCGAGGCGAACGAGTTCCGCCGCCATGCGTTCGACGGCGGTCCAGGTTTCGCCTTTGCCGAGCAGGTGGTCGGCCTTCGCGAGCCAGCGATTCACGAGCCGTTCGGCCTTGCGATCTTTGCCGCCTCGACCACGGGCGAGGCCGAACGCATACTCGTAATCTTGCCGGCCCGCGAGCCAGTTCAATTCACCCGTGAAGCCCGCTTCGGCCGCCGGGCCCGCCAGTGAAATGATCCCCTCGCGTTCGATCCAGTCCTCGGACGGCCGGAACACCCCCTTGCCGAAGGCGCATCGGCCGAGATACTTGCGGTCCGGGCGGATCGAAACCCAGGCCACCGGCCGGCCGAGTGAAAGGGCCGCGACCGCGTGGCCCGCTTCGTGGTAGGCCGTCACTTCGAGCGAAAGCTCATTGCGATCAGACGGTGCCACATGAGTTCCGAGTCGTTTGGCAATCACCGAGAGATTAGCTTAGAGCGCCTTTCGAGTTGATTTGCGTGGGCACGGGCGACCCCGGCCTCGAAG
>JANLUE010000628.1:0-4347 GCA_031363325.1 Gemmataceae bacterium | reverse complement strand
AAATGCCGCCGAGCATTCCCCCATGTCGATTTGACGACGTGCCGATTCGACCCGCCTCGGCGATGAACGGGTCGTTGTTTTCGCTGCCCCGCATCGTGGCGACCGCGAAGCCGTTGCCGTACTCGAATGCGGTGACGGCCGGCAGCGAGAGCAGCGCCTTGGCGAGGTCCGCTTTCAGTTTGTCAAACACGGGCTCGCCAAGCCCCGGCGGGACGCCGACCGCGACCAGCTCACAAATCCCGCCGATCGAATCGCGGTCCTTGCGAACGTCCTCGATCAGTTGAATCATCCGGTCGGCGGCGGCCGGGTCGGGACAGCGAACCGGGTTGGCTTCGACTTGATCGAGCGTGACTCGCGTCGGGTCCGCGATCGAGGCGACGACATCGCCGACCTGCTTCACGTATCCAAGAATGCGAATTCCATGATTGGACAGAATCTTCTTGGCGATCGCCCCGGCCGCAACCCGACAGACCGTCTCGCGGGCGCTGGATCGGCCGCCGCCCCGGTAGTCGCGTAAGCCGAACTTGGCGTCGAATGTATAGTCGGCGTGGCCCGGCCGATACTTGTCGCGAATGTCCCCGTAGTCGCCGCTCCGTTGATCGGCGTTGCGGAAGAGCAGGCTGATCGGCGTACCGTCCGTGACACCTTCGAAAACGCCGGACCAAATCTCCGGCACATCGGCCTCATCGCGCTGGGTGACGAGTTTCGATTGGCCCGGCCGGCGCCGACGCAAGTCGGGCAACAGATCGTCGACGGACAAGGGCAGCCCGGCCGGGCAACCATCGACGATGCACACGTACCCGGGGCCATGGCTGACCCCGGCCGTCGTCACCCGAAACCGTTCGCCGAAAGTGTTCGCTGGCATATTCGGATTATACGGTCGCGACCCTCCAAGACTCTCGACGCAATCGCCCGGACATGGTTGCGTGGCCCGCCGGGGTCGGGTAGCAATGAAGGGGAGCGTTTTTCCGCCAAGTTGACGGAGGGTCGAGTCATGCGCAATCGAACCGCCCTGGCAATTTTCTTGTGTTTCGGCTCGACAGTTCTGGCCCAGCCGCTCGGCAAAGAAGTACCGCGTCGCTTCGATGTGCTGCACAATCCCGACTTGTACGGCCAGGCGACCGCGAAGGAAGCGCTGACGGCCGTCCTCCGGGCCATCGAGCGCGAGCGCTACGATTACATGGCCGCCCATCTCCTCGACCCGGCGTTCGTCGACGGTCGATTGGCCATCACCCAAGAATACTTCGATCGCCTGGCGGCCGAAGAAGTTGCCGGCACGGCGGCCGGCCAAACGTTGACCGGTAAGCCACTGCTCGATCGAATCCACGACATCGCCACTCGGCGAAACGTTCGGGCGTTGTCCGAAGCGATGCGACGTAAGGTTGCCGACGACCCCGATAGCGTGACCGACTTGAAGCGGTTCGCGCGCGAAGGCAAGTTCGACGAGTCCGGAGATTCCGCGACGGCGACGTTGCCGGACGTGAAGGATCGAGCCTTGTATTTCAAGAAGATCGATGGCCGCTGGTTCCTGGAGAACCGGCGCGAGGACCGGCCCGGCAAGGAATAGACATGTCGGCAGCATTGATCGACCTGCGCAGTGATACGGTGACCCGGCCGACCCCCGAGATGTGGTCGGCCATGCGAGCGGCGGAGCTTGGGGACGATGTCTTCGGCGAAGACCCGACCGTCAACCGGCTCGAACAACTCGTTGCCGAGCGGTTGGGGACCGAAGCGGCCGTGTTCGTCCCGTCCGGGACGATGGCCAATCAAATCGCGGTGAAGGTTCATACCCGACCCGGCGACGAACTCCTCTGTGAATCGACGGCCCACATGTACGTGTGGGAGGCCGGCGGCCCGGCCACGTTAAGCGGAGTCACCACCCGGACCATCGACGGAAATTTTGGCGTATTGGACCTGACACAGTTGCGAGACAAATTACGTCCCGCCTATGACTATTTCGTTCGCACGAAACTCCTCGCCCTCGAAAACACTCACAATCGCGGCGGGGGCCGGGTGTTTCCATTCGCGAAGACTATTGAATTAACCAATTGGGCACGCGAGAACGGTCTCGCGACCCATCTCGACGGCGCACGCTTGTGGAACGCTCACGTGGCTTGCGGCGTCCCAATGACAGACTGGTGCCGGCCCTTTGACAGTATTTCGGTTTGTTTCAGCAAAGGCCTCGGAGCTCCAGTCGGGTCGGCGCTGGCCGGCTCGAAGGACTTCATCGCCCAGGCGCGGCGGGCGCGAAAGCTCTTCGGCGGGGGCATGAGACAGGCCGGGCTCCTGGCGGCCGCGTGTATCTACGCGATGGACAACCATGTTGCCCGATTGGCCGACGACCACCGGAACGCCCAAGTGATCGCGACCGCGATAAACGAAACACCCGGCTTGCGGCTCGAGCCCCCGACGGTCGAAACGAACCTCGTCTGGTTCGAGATCGAACCGGCGTTGGCCACGGCCCCCGACTTCGCCGGTCGATTGCGCGAGCGCGGCGTGCTCGTCCATCCGGCCGGCCCTACGACTCTCCGTGCGTGTACCCACCTCGACGTGTCCGCTGCCCAGGCGGCGTTCGCGGCCGAGACCATCCGTCAGGTTGCGCGTTCGATTCCGACCGTTCGACCTTAGTTGTCGCCCGACGTCATCATCTGTTGAACCGGCCGGCTCGCCCGGCCCCTCGCCTTGGCAACCTACGAACTGGAGTCTTGCTTTGGACAAGTCGAGTGCCGATGGCCTGTCGTGGTCGTTCCTGAGCAACCATGCCTACGTCCTGTTTTGCATCGCGGCCGACCCCGAAACGCGCATGCGCGATGTCGCCGTCCGGGTCGGCATCACTGAACGGGCCGTCCAGCGAATCGTCGCCGAACTCGAAGGCGGCGGCTATCTCTCAATCACCCGTGAGGGACGACGGAATCGCTACGCGGTCAACACCTCCAAGCCGCTTCGTCACGCCATCGACGGCCACCGGACGATCAACGACCTGATCACGTTGGGACTGGAAGGCAAGAAGAAGCGGTAGTCTGGGGTCGGGATCCCAGAGTTGGGTCGAGCGCGGTCCGCGACAACGGAATCGACCCAGCGATGAACGATTTCGTGTCGCGGCCTTTCCCGAGCCTTGTCGACGTTGGGACGCCGACAACTTCGTGAAAGGCCGATGCTCGCGTTCCCGCTCACGGCGAAACGCTGGCTCGATCTCCGCTCATCGGGCGGCTGTTGCGGTTCCGCCGGCCGCCTCGAAGACACGCCGGAGCGCCATCAGCCCAAGCTCGACGACCTGGGTTGGCTTCATCTGCCAAAAGGTCGGGTTCATTACCTCCAGAGAACAGTAGCCTTCGTAACCGATTCGTCGCAAGGTGGCGACGATCGGTGCGAACTGGAAATCGCCGTCGCCGGGGAAGATTCGGTCGGCGTCGGACATCAGTTCGCGTGGCACGCCGGCCACGTCGCAGAGTTGCACGTGCGCGAGGTTCTCGCGCGTCAGGCCGGCCAGGTCCTCGGGCTTGCTCGGCCCCTTGAAGTAGTGGAACACATCGAGACAGACACCCAGGTTCGGCTCGCCGACCGCCGCGACGAGGCCGATGGCCGTGTCGAGGCTCGTGCAGAACGCGTCGACTCCGCGAAACTCGAAGGCGAGCTTGACATCGAAGCCGCTGGCCCACTGTGCGGCTTGCTTCAGCGAGACAATGGCTCGTTGCCACGCCTGGGGATCGGGCTTCGGCGCGTAGTCGGCCGCGACAACGAGCGTCGGGATCGCCAGGGCCTGACACAATTCGAGCCGCTTGCGGAAGTGTTCGAAGTGCGCCTGCCGCTGTTCACCCTGCGCGAGCAATAAGCCCCCCTGATAACTCGCCGCAACCGGCGACACCCGCTTTTCCGCGAAGAGTTGCGCCGTCTGTTCGAGCGTCGCCGACTCGAGATGCTTCTCGAGCTTCGTCAGCCAAATCTCGACGAACCGCCCCTCAACATCGCCCAGCGCGGCGATGTCGTCCGCGAACGGCGTGGGAAGGGTCGTCGACTGGCTGAGGGAGAAGTTCATGGAGTTCGATGTATCTCAACGTCGATCAAACGGCAGATGGCCACCAATCGGCCCGCACATCGGAGGATGAGTATAACGTGCGAACATGCCGAAGGCATTTACCAATTGCCGTTGTGGGTAGTTCCCATCGGTCGGTGAGGTTCACAATGTCTCCGGTCGGACAAGGCACACTCTTTTGGCGGCTTCGGATCCGCCTCGCCGGGAACGCCGGCGCGCAACTGCTCGGCAACTCGCCGGTACGTCTCATCACGGCGATCGCGGTGAGCGTCCTCGTTTGGGTCACGGTTTTCATCGGCGCGTACGGCGGCTTC
>JANLUE010000623.1:0-3851 GCA_031363325.1 Gemmataceae bacterium | reverse complement strand
GAAGTTCGCGACGGCACGGGCAAGGTGCAGACGAAGGAAGTAACGATCGCCACCGAGCCCATGCGCTTGCGGTTCGACGAGAAGGCGAAGAAGTGACGTTGCACCCGGTCGGCGGTCGAGACAAAATAAGGTGGGGTTGTCGATTTGCCCGCACAAAGGTGAACGAAGATGACTACCGATACGGCCGCACCTGTCGACCTGGGGCTTGCCCCGACGCGCACGGATCCCGCCGATACGGGTTATCGATTGGATCCCCGCGACAACTTCCACGAGATCGACCCGATCGACCGGGCGATTAACGCCGACTGGTTCTGGCTTCGTGGAGAATTTGAAGCCAATCGACTCGATCATGTGATGGATCGTTGGGTCGTGGTCGTCGATCGGCGAATCGTCGATAGCGGTCGCGACGGATATGCCTTGGTGGTGAAGGCTGCTGCGGAGTTCGGCGTCGAACCCAATCGGGTCGTGATGGCCTACATCGCACCCGATCAACTCATCGGCTGACGACGTTGGATATCGCTCCGATCGTGTGCTAACGGAGAAATTGGATGATTGCAGATATTCTTGAGCCCGCCGCGTCATCGCGCGTGCCGAGTCCGATCGACGGAGTTCAAGAGTTCGACCCAGTCGAACGAGCCATCATTGATGATTGGATGTGGCTACGGACAGAGTATTACGCGGACCGACTCGACCATCTGATCGATCGATGGGTCGTGGTCTTGGATCGTCGAATTCTCGGTAGCGGCCGGGATGGACATGGCCTTCGCATTGAGACGGCCAGAAAAGAGGGCGTGGATCCGAATCGCGTCGTCCTCGCCTACATCGCTCCCGAACATTTGATCGGTTGATCCCATGGCTCGTGTTCGCCTCGTCGTACAACCCGCTCGTGGTCGCCGGCAGCAATCATACGTCGAACGCGACGGTCGAGTGCTACCGCTACATCAATTCCGATTGACCACGCGAATCCGCGTCGGGCGACGTCTCGTCACGACGGCGACCGCTCACGCATCAGAAGCCATTGTTGATACCGGCTCGCCACTCAGTTCGTTCCCTCGCGCCATTTGGTCCGCGTTCGAAAACGAGATCGAGTGGCTCGCCCTCGCCGAAACCGAGGGGCAGTCCGGGCCGCCGACGATCGCGGTCGCCGGCCAGCGATTTCCCTTTCGACTGGGCCGCATTTCAGTGACCGTCACCGATTTCGAAGGCCGCCACCTCGCCGCGACGCCCATACTCGCCCTGTTCGTCGACGAGCCGCTCGACGCAAGGCCCCCGCCGGTTTTGCTCGGTCTGTGGCGGGGGATTTTCGACGGGCGTCGGCTCGTCCTCGGGCCGGCCCTCGAAGACCCGGCCGGCCAGGATTGGTGGCTTGAGGACGCCTGAGTCACGCCCGCTCACGTAATTGAGTGAGTGAGTGAGTGAGTGAGTGAGCTTGTGATTTGTGCGGGGGAAGGCAGAATAGCAGTGAGGTGACATGGACGCGCGGGCACCGACGATTGTCTGTATCCGTCCGAGGAATTCGTCGCGTATGTGGATCGGAGAATGAAATGATTGTCGACACAGTGCGCCCAATGACCGAAGCGCCGATGTCCGTGCCGACGGGCGATGTGGAAGACATGTACTTGGAGCCCAGTCCGATGCACGAGGCCGGCGAGGCGGACTGGGAATGGTTGCGCGGCGAATATGACGCCCATCGACTCGAACAGGTCATGGATCGGTGGGTCGTGATTCTCGACAAGCGGATCGTCGAGAGCGGCCCGGACGGACATGGGATTCGAATGAAGGCGGCGTCTGATTTCGGCGTCCATCCGAATCGTTTGGTGCTCGCCTATATCTCACACGATCAACTCATTGGGTAGTGAGTCGAACGATGCCGCGCGTGCGCCTGCAAATAAAGCCAGCCACAGATCGGCCGTCGCGTTCGTTCATCGAACGAGACGGCCACATCTTGCCGCTTCACGAGTTTCGGCTGACGACGCGAATTCGACTCGGAATGCCGCCCGGTCGCGGAGTGCCCGATCGTCGAAGTGCGATGAAAGAGGCAATCGTCGATACGGGAGCGCCAATCAGCATTTTTCCGAGATCGGTTTGGCTGGGATTCGCGAACGAAATCGAAAAGCTTTCCTTGCTTGGGCTCGGCTCCGAGTCGCCTGTAATCGCGCTTGGGGGGAGTCGATTTCCTTTTCGCCTCGGTCGAATTGTTATCACCGTATACGACGGCGAGAGCCGATACCTCTCCGCAACGCCCATTCTCGCCCTGTTCGTCGACGAGCCTCTCGGGTCCAGACCGCCGCCCGTCTTGCTCGGTTTGTGGCGTGGCGTCCTCGAAGGGCGTCGGCTCGTGATGGGGCCCGCGCTCGGCGACCCGGCCGGCCAGGATTGATGGCTCGAAGACGCCTGATTCACGCCGAGATCGCCCGAACTCGAGAACGCATCATGATTCGGTGCTCGCTGTTCCTGTCGCTTCTGTTGCCCGCACTGGCCTGCGCCGACGACGCCCCCTGGGCGACGTATCGCGGCAACGCGCGGCGCACCGGGAACACCGACAACCTGCCCGGCCCCGCGAAGGCCCCCGACGTGCTCTGGTCGATGAAGTCGTCGGCGCACTTCGTGGCCTCGCCCGCGCCGAGCGGCGATCAAATGTTGTTCCCGAGCATCGGGGCGTTCAACAAACCGGATGTGTTCAGCTTCGCGATCGGCCCGAAGGACGCGGCCAACGTTCAGCCACTCTGGGCCAAGTCGGCCCCGTTCTTGAAGCAACCAACCGTCTCGTCTCCCGCGGTCTCCGGTGGAATGTTGCTATTCGGCGATGGCATGCATCAGACCGACGGGGCGACACTTTACTGTTTGCCGGCTGACGGTGGGCAACTGCTTTGGGCTTACACTTTGCCCGGCGAACTGGTTCACATGGAAGGCTCGCCAGCGATCACGAACGGCAAGGTCTATCTCGGGGCCGGTTCGGCGGGCGTCGTCTGCGTTGACTTGATGACCGTCGAACTCGACGGCAAGCAACTCACTGTGAAGGAAGTACCCGCGCTTCAGGCGGCTCACTGGAAGAAATTGCTGGCGGCCTACGAGGAGGACAAAAAGAAAGACCCCGACTTCGCCATCGCGCCGACGGACGATAAGGCCTTGCGTCCATCGCCAAAGTTGCACTGGACTCAGGGCAAGGGTCGCTGGCACGTCGATGCCCCAATCCTCGTCGCGGGCGACAAAGTTTTGGCCGCCTCCGCGTTCCTCGACAAGGAGAAGCTCGGCGATCGATCGGTCTACTGCCTCGACGCGGCCAACGGCAAAGAACTCTGGAAGGCCCCGCTGACGTATAACCCCTGGGGTGGGCCTTCCGTCGTCGGCGATACGGTGGTCGTGACCACGAGCAGCATCTCCTACGACCCGAAGGCGCTCGAAGGGGCCAAGGGGGAAGTGATCGCACTCGACCTGGCGACCGGCAAGGAGAAATGGAAGAAGGCGATTCCGGGCGGGGCACTGGGATGCGCGGCCCTGACGAACGACGCGGCCGTGTTCACGGCGACGGACGGCAAGTTGCGGGCGTTCGCGTTGAAGGACGGTGCCCGACTCGCCATCTACGATTGCAAAAGCCCCGTGTTCGCCCCGCCAGCGGTTGTCGGAAACATCGCCTACATCGCGGACTTGCAAGGAAGCGTCCACGCCGTCGACCTGAAGACGGGATCGGCCGTCTGGACGTTCGATTTGGGCAAGGCCCCGTTGAACCTGGCGGGCTCGAATTACGGTGGCCTCACGGTTCAAGGCGGCAAGCTCTTCCTGGGCACGTGCAACCTCGAAGGACCACACGCCCGCAAGCCGACGGCGGTCGTCTGTTTGGGGACGAAGTA
>JANLUE010000616.1:0-7589 GCA_031363325.1 Gemmataceae bacterium | reverse complement strand
GGCAAGCGGTAGCGTCCAACTTTCGTATAGGGCCGCCAGCACGAGAAACACGAATACGACCGAAAGCGCGAAGATGAACATGCCCGTATCGCGGCTCTGCTTCTCGATGAACGTCAGCTCCGTCCATTCGAACGACATGCGTGGCGATGGCAATTCCTGGTCGGCGAGGTGTTCGACGATCGCAATCGCATCACCCGATGAGACACCGGGGGAAATCGCACCATTGATCGCGGCGGCCGGGTACATGTTGTAACGCGTGATGACCTGCGGGCCGCTCGAATAGCGAGCCTTCAACACACTGCCCAGCGGCGTCATGCCGCCGTGTTTGTTCCGCACGCGTAGGCGCTTCACGTCCTCGAGTTCATCGCGATAACGCGGCTCGGCCTGAACATTGACCTGCCAGGTTCGCCCGAAGCGATTGAAGTCGTTCACATAGCGTTGACCCATCGTCGCCTGGAGGAGCGATGAAACCTCGTTGATATCGACGCCGCGCATCACACAGGCGGCGCGATCGACATCGAGAAACGCCTGGGGGGCATCCGCTTTGAAGACCGTGAACACATTGACGATCCCACCGTCGGCCGCGTCACTGCCCGGCTTGGGCTGAGCGTTCGCCTTCTCGATCAGGTTCTCGGTCATTCCTTGCAACACCTTGGGCCCGACATCGCCGCGATCCTCGACCATCAGCCGAAACCCGCCGGCCCGGCCGAGGCCCGAGACGGCGGGCGCTCCAAACACGTTGACCTGAGCCTCGGGGATCTCGCGGGCGAACTTCTTGCGCAACTCGGCCGCGATCACGTCCGCGTGCAGTTCCGGTCGACGACGATTCTCGAACGAATCGAGGATGATGAACATCGAGCCAAAGTTGGAGCCGTACGAACTCAGCACGAACGAATTGCCGGCGATGGCGTTGCAATGTTTGACCGGCCGATAGGCCTCGCCCTCGCCCTCGATTTCGACTTCGTAGCTCAACGCCGCCCCGGCGAGCCGTTCGATGGCCGCCCGACAGCGACCGGCCGAGGCGGCGTCCGGCAGTTGGACGCTCGCGATCAAATAGCCCTTGTCCTGCGAGGGAATGAACCCCGTCGGCAACTGTTGAAACGCCCTCGCTCCCGTCGCGAGCAGACCTGCATAGCCGACCAGTACCAGGATGGGCACTCGAATCGCGAGGCCGACGAGTCGGCGATAGGTGGCGCTCGTCAGAGTGAAGCCACGATTGAACAGCCAGAAAAGCCAGCCGAGCGTGATGAACATCAGAAATTGCAGCGGGTCGCGGCGTGCACCGTGCGGCTTCAATAACAACGCACAGAGGGCTGGGCTCAGCGTGAGCGAATTGATCGTTGATATGAGTGTCGCGATGGCAATCGTCAGGGCGAACTGCCGGAAGAATTGCCCGACGATTCCCGACAGAAACGCACAGGGGATGAACACCGCGAACAACACCGCCCCGACCGCGACGACCGGGCCCGTGACTTCGCGCATCGCCTGGATGGTGGCGGCACGGGGTGCCATGCCTTCTTCAATGTGGCGTTCGACCGCTTCAACCACAACAATCGCGTCGTCCACGACAATTCCGACGGCCAACACCAGCCCGAAGAGTGTGAGATTGTTGAGTGAAAACCCGACAAGCGCCATCGCGGCGAACGTTCCCACGATCGCGACGGGCACGGTCGCCAATGGAATGATGGCACTTCGCCAACTTTGCAAAAATAGCAACACCACAATCGCGACCAGGATCACGGAATCGCGCAAGCTCTTGAAGACTTCGACAATCGACTGACGGATGAATGGCGTCGTATCGTAGCCGATCTCGTATTGCATTCCCTCCGGGAAGTCTTTGCTCACCTCGGCCATCTTCGATTTGACCGCGTCGCCCACGTCGAGTGCGTTCGCATCGGAAAGCAGGAAGATCGCCAGCCCGATGGTTGGCTTCTGGTCGAACTGATTCGAAACGTCCTGGCTTTTGGCACCAAGTTCAACGCGGGCCACGTCCTTCAACTTCACGACCTTGCCGTCGCGCGTCGCCTTGATGATGACTTGCTCGAATTCCTCGGGCTCGGTGAGTCGGCCCAGGGTGAAAAGGGTGATTTGAAATGGCTGGCCGTCGGCGGTCGGCGGTTGGCCAATCTGTCCCGCGGCCACTTGAAGGTTCTGCCCGCGCAAGGCGGCGACGACATCGGTCGCGGTCAATTTCTTGGCGGCGAGGCGTTCGGGGTCCACCCAGATGCGGGTCGCGTAGTCGCGCTGGCCGAAGATCGTGACATCGCTGATCCCCTTCACCCGCGCGAGTTCTTCCTTGATGTTCGACAGGGCATAGTTGCTCAGGTAAAGTTGGTCGAACTTGCGACTCGGCGAGTTCATGCTAACGGTCAGCACAAGCTCCGGGGAGCGCTTGCGGGTCGTGACGCCGGTCGCGCGAACGACATCTGGCAAGTTCGGCATCGCCAGAGCCACGCGATTTTGCACGAGGACCTGCGCCATGTTGAGGTCGGTGCCGATCGCGAACGTGATCGTGAGCGTATAGCTTCCGTCGCTCGTCGATTGCGAGGACATGTAGAGCATGTCCTCGACGCCATTCACCTGTTGCTCGATCGGCGCGGCGATCGTTTCCGCCACAACCTGGGCACCGGCCCCCGGGTAGTTGCAGTCGATCTGAATCGTCGGCGGCGTGACGGCCGGGTATTGCGAGATGGGCAGCGTGAAAACGGCCAACCCGCCCGCCAGCGTGATGAGCGCCGACAGAACGGTGGCGAAGATCGGCCGATCGATGAAGAAACGTGGGAACACGGCGCTTCGAGCGGGCGTGGCGGGTGAGGGCTTACGAGGGATTCTACCACTGGGGATGGCGGTTGACCGGATTGTTGGCCCGAAGGGGCGACCATTCGTCCCTACTCAAAACCTTCATGCGATTGCTGGAAATTCCCGCGCTCCAACGACCCTCGAACCGCATCATGTCCTTCAGCCGCGGCGGCGGTCATCTCGAATACGCTTGTAGTGCGAGGATCTCTCCATGAACTCCCGATGGCTGTGTTGGGCCGGACTCGCGGCGGTCGTTGGACTCCATGGGGTTCGACCGTTGACCGCCCAACCGAAGGGGCCCAACTCCGGGCCGGTTGGCGTTTCGATCAACGACCCCCGGGCGTTCAAGGGTTACACGCTCGTCGCGGCGATGAATTCGACCAAGGCCCATCTCATCGATCTGGAAGGCCGCGTCGTCAAGACCTGGGAAACTGGCGTGACGCCGGGAGCGAGCACTTACCTGCTCGATAACGGCAATCTGTTGCGAACGGGCAACCTCGGTGCCGGCAACAAGATCAACGGAGCAGCCGTCGGCGGGCGAGTTCTGGAGATCGCCTGGGACGGCACCAAGGTCTGGGACTTCACGTACGCCAACGAGAAATCGCAACCGCATCACGACATCCATCGGCTGCCGAACGGCAATTTGCTGATGATCGTGTGGGACAAGCGAACGGCCGCGGAGGCGGTCGCCGCGGGACGCAAGCCGGAGTCCGTGAAGGACAGTTTGCTTGCCGACGCGATCATCGAAGTGAAGCCGACCGGCAAGACGACCGGCGAAATCGTCTGGGAGTGGCGGGCCTGGGACCATCTCGTTCAAGACATCGACAAGACGAAAGCGAACTTTGGCAACGTGTCGGCGAAAGCGGAGTTGATCGACATCAACTTTGGCTCGGGGATGGTCGGCGGAATGATGGCCAAAAAGGACGACCTCGCCAAGCTTCGCGACCTTGGCTACGTGGGCGGGCCGACACCGCCTCCCAAGGACAAAAAGGAACCGGGCAAGGACGAACCGAAAGGACCGAACCCGGGCGGGCCGATGATGTTCGGCCCCACGCCGGATTGGACGCACATCAACGCGATTTCCTACAACGCCGACCTGGATCAAATCGTGTTGAGCGTGCACGCCTTCAGCGAAATCTGGATCATCGATCACAGCACGACCAGGGCGGAAGCGGCCAGTCATTCCGGCGGACGATCCGGCAAGGGCGGCGATCTCTTGTACCGTTGGGGAAACCCCCGGGCCTATCGATCCGGCACGAACGCGGACCAAAAACTGTTCAGTCAACACAATGCCCACTGGATCCCGAAAGGGCTGCCGGGTGCGGGCCACATGTTGGTGTTCAACAATGGCGGCGGCCGACGCGATGGTTCGTATTCCTCGGTCGATGAACTCGAATTGTCGGTCGAGGCGGATGGCAAATACGGCCGCAAGCCGGGCCTGCCCTACGGCCCCGACAAGCCCGTCTGGAGTTACACGGCCGCGAAGAAAACGGATTTCTACGCGATGCTCATTTCGGGGGCCCATCGATTGCCGAATGGGAACACGCTCATCTGTTCCGGGCCGGACGGCACCGTGTTTGAAGTCACGTCCGACATGCAAATCGTGTGGAAGTTCGCGAATCCGAATCGCGGTGGCTTCGGCGGCATGGGCATGTTCATGATGCCGACGCCGGGCGAAATCCTGCCGCGATTCATGCACGATTCGTTGCGGCTCACGGCGGAGCAGAAAAGTCAACTCGCGGAGGTTCAGAAAGACGTCGACGCGAAACTCGACAAGATTCTGACCGAGGAACAACGTAAACAATTCCGCACGCCTTTCGGTCCGCCGGGTGGCTTTGGTCCGCCGATGGGCCCACCCGGTGGCGGTCCGCCAATGGGCCCGCCCGGTGGGTTTGGCATGGGCATGCCCGGCGGCGGGCCGGGTGGGCTGTTCCGGAGTTATCGGTACGGCGTCGATCACCCGGGGCTGGTCGGCAAAGATCTGAAGCCGGGCCCCAAGATCGAAGAACTCGATCAAAAGAAGTAGTGCGATCGAATTGGCCTCGGGTCGGCTTCCACTCTCGATTCGGAAGAGGTGCGGCGGATGAACAAGGTCGCCAGCCTATTTACGCTGACGATTCTGGCCGTCGCCCTCGAACCGGCGTGCGCTCACGCGTACATCGGGCCGGGGGCCGGCTTCGCGGTGGGCGGCTCGTTCCTGGCCGTCTTCGCCGCCGCATTCTCCGCGTTCGTAATGGTTCTGAGTTGGCCGATCCGCATCGTCACGCGAGCACTATTCCGCAAACGACCGCCGAAGGCTCCACAGTTTCGTCGCGTCGTCGTGCTCGGTCTCGATGGGCTCGACCACGGGCTCACCGCCAAGCTACTTTCGGAAGGCCAATTGCCGAACCTGGCGAAGCTGCAAGCGCAGGGCGGATTTCAGGCACTGGGTAGCACCCTGCCGCCGATTTCACCCGTGGCCTGGTCCACGTTTCAAACCGGCGTGAACCCCGGCAAACACAACATCTTCGACTTCCTGGTTCCGGACGAGCGGACCTATCAGCCGAAGCTCAGCTCGGTCGAAGTTCGCCCGCCGCGTCGCGCTTTGCGCATCGGCAAGTTCCGTTACCCGCTTGGCAAGGCCGACGTGCGCCTGCTGCGCAAGAGCAAACCGTTCTGGTCGGTCCTGAGCGAGTACGGGGTGTTCAACTGCGTGCTGCGCGTGCCGATCACTTTTCCCGCCGAGAAGCTGAATGGCGTGCAACTTTCGGCGATGTGCGTCCCGGATATTCGCGGTAGCCAGGGCACGTTCTCGCTGTTCACGACCAAGTCCCGCGACGCCCACATCAAGACGGGTGGGGATGTCCGCGTCGTGGAACGGCGTGGGAACGTCGTGCGCGGCGAACTGATTGGGCCCGATCATCCGTTGCGGACCGATCGCGGCCCGCTCCGCGTACCGTTTACGGTCACGATCGCCGGCGCGGGTCGCGGCATCCTTCGCATCGACGGCGCGAAGCACGAATTGCGGCCGGACAAGTACACGGACTGGGTGCCCGTTCGATTTCGCACCTTCCCCGGCGTCAAGGTTTCGGGGGCCTGCAAGTTCCTTCTGCTCGGCACGGAGCCGGAGTTCGAACTCTACGCCACGCCCGTGAACATCGACCCCGCCAAGCCCGCGCTCCCGATCGGTTACCCGGCAACCTACCCCGTCTACCTCGCGAACCGACAAGGCACGTTCGCCAGCCTCGGGCTGGCCGAGGACACCTGGGGGTTGAGCGAACAGGTTCTCGGCGACGACCACTTCCGCCAACAATGTGTCGACACCGACCGCGAGCGCGAGGAGATGTTCTTCGACTCGCTCGACAAAGTGCCGCGTGGCCTGTGCGTTTGCGTTTTCGACGGCTCGGACCGCATGCAGCACATGTTCTGGCGCTATCACGACGCGGAACACCCGGCCCGACCCGCCGCCGTGCCGCCCGAACACGCGACCGCCATCGTGGACCTCTATCGCCGCATGGACGAACTGGTCGGGCGAACGATGGCCAAGTGCGAAGGGACGGACACCCTGTTGATGGTGCTCTCCGATCACGGCTTCACGACGTTCCGGCGTGGCGTCGACCTGAACCGCTGGCTCGAAGAGAATGGCTATCTGACCGTGGACGACGCTCGACGCGGCGAAGACTACCTCGCCGGCGTCGATTGGTCGAAGACGCGCGCCTTCGCCTTGGGGCTCACCGGGATCTTTCTGAATTTGAAGGACAAGTTCGCCAATGGCATCGTGGAAGCGGGTGCCGAGTCCGAAAAGCTCCGGGCGGAAATCGCCGACAAGCTGGCGACGCTGAACGATCCGGCGACGGGCCAAAAATCGTTTCGTCGCATTTATCAGGCCGCCCAGGCGTACCGTGGTCCGTATGTCAAACAGGCGCCCGACTTGATCGTGGGTTACGAGAGTGGCTATCGCGTGTCGTGGGACGCGGCCGTCGGTCGAACGACCACGGCGATCTTCCACGACAACACCAAGGCCTGGAGCGGCGATCACTGCGTCGATCCGGCCGTCGTGCCGGGCGTGTTGTTCTGCAATCACGTGATTCAGGGCGAGCGGCCGCGTTTGCTCGACATCGCGCCGACGGTGCTCGGCGTCTTCGGCGTGCCCGCGCCGGACTACATGGATGGCCGAGCCCTTACGGTTAGCACGGTCGCGATCAAAGCTTGAACTTCGTTGGAAGGCGCACATGACGGAAGCGGCTGCTACGGGAACGAGTCGACGGAGCTTTCTCAAGAAGGCGGCCGGGATTGGCGTCGCGGGCGCGGCCGGGGCCGGCATCTACCTGGGTAGCGTTCGACGAGTCTCGCGCGCGGCGGGCAAGAAGACCATCGTGATCGGCATTGATGGCATGGACCCGCGTCTCTCCGAGTCGATGATGCGCGAAGGCCGGCTTCCCAATCTCGCCAAGATGCGGGCGGCCGGCGGGTTCAGCCCGCTCGGCACCAGCGTCCCGCCGCAAAGCCCCGTCGCCTGGGCGAACTTCATCAATGGGGCCGGGCCAGGTTCGCACGGCATCTTCGATTTCATTCATCGTCACCCCGAACAACAGGTCGCGCCGTTTTACTCGGCGGCCGAGACGGTGCCCGGCGAAGGCGGTTGGGAAGTGGGCAACTACAAGATTCCACTCGACTTCTGGCCGGCCAACCACAAATCGGCCCAGACGGTCCTGCGCCGACAGGGCACGCCCTTCTGGGACTACCTCGACGCAGCGGGCGTTCCCACGACCTTTTACGATTTGCCGTCGAACTATCCGGCGAGCCCGTCG